>JABMRT010000235.1 GCA_013202295.1 Candidatus Zhuqueibacterota bacterium | reverse complement strand
TTTGAGAGTTGAATGGATTCGGGTAATTCTGAAAAAGTTGAAAGTCAATTTGATTACCCATAACATTATTATCAATAGGAGTTGTGTTTAAATTATGGAAAAAGAACCAATCCATGAATCCTTCGGTAAAATAAGCAAAGTCATCAATTACATGACCATGGTCTTGATACTCATGATACCTGACATCGGGTGCTTCAACAGCATTTAACATATCATAACTTGTTCGCGAACCAGTTACCCCATTATCACCATCTCCATTAAACATCCATATAGGTATATGCTTAATCTCTGTTGCTTCATTTTCATTTTGAGGGCCTTCAAAAAAACCTGATAGTGGTGCAGCAGCAGCAAATTTATTTGGATAATTTCTAATATAGTTCCAGGTCCCCATGCCTCCCTCTGAAAAACCTGTTAAATATATTCGTGATGTATCAATATTTGCGATATCTGAATTATTATTTAATTCAGTAATGAGAGCGTTCAGAGTTTCATAGAACATTTCCCTATATTGCTCATTAAACCATTTATCGGCATTATTACGATACCGAGGCACAAACAATATATGAGGATGATCATTTTGAACCATAGGCAATGACCAAATTCCTTTTGGGAATCCTTTATGTGTATGAATCGTTAAATCAGTATAACCATGTAAAAATATAACTAAAGGATAATCAATATCATGTTCCAGATTATCTGGGATATATATGTGATACGGCAATCCATTGGGATGTACTCTATCTTCATAGAGAGAATCTAGGTTTGATATCTCTCCAATTGAATCACGTACCTCTTTTAATTGCTCCCACTGACTCTGCGGTATTACATCATAGGTTTGTGCATACAATTTAATGCTGCATATTAATACCGTTACACAAATAAAAAATATCTTTCTCATTTAAATGTACCTCCCATTTTTTATATACGCGGTATAACGCCAATCATAACAGGACGAAGCCAAGAATAATTTAAATGCTTCAAGAGATTCCACAAAACTTTAAAAATCAAAAAGCCTTAACTGGCTTCGTTCCTTGTTCATGATATTGTTATAGTGCCTTTATGACAACAAACAAATAAACCTGTCATTATATACCAAGCCATATATTCAAATGATTTACTTTCAGATATCATCTTTGAGCAAAATGATGTTCTATTATCTTACCTGAGTTCAAGTAATAAGTGCAACTGTTAGTATGAAGAAAAGGGTTAATTGCTTACGTTAGTAATCAACCCCACGTAAAAAACTAACAGGAGCGCACATGGCTTACAAACAATTAACCCCTGAGAAAAGATACGGATTAAAAGCCTATATGCAAGCCGGTTTTTCAATACCAGAAATTGCAAAAGAACTGATGGTTCACAGGACCACCTCGTATCGGGAAATAAAACGTAATACCGGGAAACGTGGTTACCGTCCCAAACAAGCGGAAATGAAAACGCTGGAACGCCGACACTATTCAAGAAAAGCAAGTCGTCTTACACCAGATCTGGTTGTTCGCATTGTCTATCTGTTGCGATTGGACCTGAGTCCTGAACAGGTGTCCGGTTATCTTAAACAAAATCATAACATCAACATTAGCCATGAGACAATTTACCAGTATGTTTTATCAGACAAGGCAAACGGTGGTGATCTTTACAAACATCTAAGACATGCATCAAAAAAGAGAAAGAAACGCTACGGCTCAAATGACAAGCGAGGCCAAATTCCGGGTCGTGTCAGTATAGACAAGCGCCCTGAAATCGTTGATTTGTAAGATCGAATCGGTGACTGGGAAACAGACACGATTATTGGTAAAAACCATAAAGGCGCTCTGGTTACTGCAGTAGAAAGAAAATCCAAGTTCACCTGTATACGATATGTACCCTATAAAAAAACTGACATTGTCGCTAAAATCCTAATTGATATGCTCAGCCCATTTCAAGACAAAGTACATACACTCACAAATGATAATGGGAAAGAATTCGCACAACACCTGAAAATCTCAAAGAGTTTGAAAGCTGATGTTTACTTTGCTCACCCCTATGCCAGTTGGGAACGTGGACTCAATGAGAATACCAATGGTTTGATTCGCCAATATTTTCCAAAGAACATGTCGTTGAAGAACTTAGACCCAGTTCAAGTTGCCTGGATTGAGAATAGATTAAACATACGACCAAGAAAGTGTCTGGAGTTCAAGTTTCCATTGGGAGAATTTCTAAATATTAAAATTGCACTTGGAACTCGAATCAGTTTTAATTAATTCAATTATAGATATTAATATTAAGTTAAAAACTTCACATCAGATGGAAATAATTGAAATAAATTGAATGGATGAAAAAGGCATTAACTATCACAATTTAATTGAAAGCCATATAAATTCAATAAACACAATAGAAATAATTATAGAAATAGATATCTTAAATATATATAAAATTGATAAAAAAACACTTGACAAATTGAATGTGTTTTATTATTATGTATTTAATTCAATTAATGAATTAATAAAATACTATAACTTGTTGATTAATATAATAAAGAGTAGTATGAAAAACATTGAAATTAAAAATAGAAGCCATCGGCAAGTCTTAAATACTTTAAGAATTCATAAGGAACTTTCTGGGGTACAACTTGCTCAAATTACCGGATTGCAACCGTCAACTATGGTCTATATTTTACGATCCTTAAAAAAATCCGAGTTGATTGAGGTAGGTCGCATTGGTTCCTCTTATATTACACAAGGGAAACCACCGACGATGTGGCGTTTAGCAAGTAAAAAAGGATATATAATTGGTGTTGAAGTTATTCCTCATCAAATACGTATCTCTGTAATAGATTTTGCCAGTAATATCAATTATCAGAACTTCTACAATGTGGACAATTCAGGCATTGATCATATTATCGCAAATATTAAAAAATGTGTTGATGAAACTTGTAACGAATCATCAATATTAAGAGAGAAAATTATTGGGATTGCTGTCGCTCTGCCAGGCTCGGTAGACAAAAAAAATGGCATTGTAAATCATTCTGATATGCTGGATTTGAAAAATGTTCATCTTAAAAAAAAGTTAGAGAATGAATTGAATTTATCAGTTTTGATAGAGAATGATGCTAACGCTGGAGTTTTAGGAGTAAAGTGGTTTCCTGAAAATGTAAACAATCTGCCGGGAAATATAATTTACTTAACTATTAATACTGATTCGAATATCGGCTCTGGTTTGGTTTTTGATAATAAGCTATACCAGGCGACATCGGGGCCTACCGGTGAAATTCTTAATCAATTGCCGCATATAGAGAAATGGATGCAAAAAGGTGAGAAAAAGTTTGGCAGTGACCATCTGATTTCTAAACAATTCAAATCAACCAATTTTGTCTCTTTATCAGATGTGATCAGGCATAATACAACAGGTTGCCTGGTTTCTGATTTTATTTTAAAGAATATCGGTCAATTTATTTCTGATGAGATTGTAAGAATTATTGGTTTTGTTAATCCCGATTTAATTGTAATTGGTGGAGAAATTTCAGAGGCTGATTTTCTTATAGATAATTATATTTTGCCAACTATTGAAGCAAAAGTAAAAAAAATATTTCCATATAAATTTACACTTCCAACAATTGCTTTTTCTTGTTTTGGTATTCATTCCGTGTCTATAGGAGCAACTGCAGTTATTGTAAATGAACTATTTTTAGACAACGATCATTCAGATTGAAAATGAATTTCTTGATTAACTTTTTATTAGATTATCAAATTACAGTTGTTTTCCAGTAAATATATAGTTTTAAACAGTTTATTCATGAATTTTAGTAAAGTATAAACAAAACATATTTTAGGAGGTGATTATTAGTCCATTTCATATTTAAAATTCACAACGTTATTCCTTGAAAGGAGTACAAAATGAAAAAAGTTGTTTTTTTGTTTGTGGGAATTATTTTGATTCCGATGTATGTATTTGGCCAGGAAACAATACTCTATAATTTTGATGAAATACCTGGTATAATGGAAGCGGCTCCACAAGAAGGAGGCAATAAAGCATATATTAATGTTGAAATCAATACAACTAATAAACAGGAGGGAACAGGAGCATTACGCATTGATTGGCAAAATGAAGCATGGACCGGAGATGGGGGGTGGCTTGATATGGATTTTGTACATCCTGTAGAGGGAGGTCTGTACGATTTTTCACAGTATGAAAATTTGGTCATCTGGTATTATGTTGAAAGAGAACAATCGGTACCAATGGAAAACTATTTTAATATTATCTTATTCGATGTAGGTGAGGGGACAGCAGGTGAAGGATTAAGAGACACTGAATTCTGGATGGCTCATTCATGGGAAACCACTCTTTTGGATGATTCTCCAGGATGGCACAAACATGTCGTTAAGCTGGAGGATCAGGGTGACGCAATGTTTCCATGGGTTCCAGGTTCAGGTTCTGCTTTTCATGCTCCCAAATGGGGACAAACAGCTGAAGGCAATGGTGTTTTTGATTTAGATAAAATTAGAGGATTCACTTTTGAAATTGTTCAAAAGGGTACTCTTTTCCCTCAGCATGAAGCCGGTACAGATACAGTGAACGGTGTTTTATTACTCGATGCATTTGGCTTTGAGGGGCTTATGCCAATTAATCTGGTTCTGTTTGATGGGATACAACTTGGCCCAAATGTTAATATGAGTACGGGTGCGACAGGTTCTGTGGAAATGACAACTGAAGCGGCCGTTTCAGCAAATAAATCTATTAAATGGACAACCGGTGATGCAGTTGATGGTCTGAATTTTGATTTGATAGGATTGCCATACAAAAACCTTACCCTGAACTGGTTGACTGATAGTTTGAAATTCAATATCAAAGTAGAGGCTGGAATAGGAGATTTAACATTATCTTATTATGATGCAAATGACGGTCAATCCACTTATACACTCAGTGAAGAACTAATCGGTTTCAATGGGACATGGAAACAGCAAACGGTCGCTTTGAAGGATTTCACGGGTAACCTTGATGCTGCAAATATCAAACAATTCTCAATTAACGGTGCAGGGGAACCGGATTGGGCCGGTAATACAATTTATTTAGATAATATTTGGACAGGTACACCGGAAATTGATGTTGTACCACCTGTTGCAGTCGAAAATATTGTCATTCAACCTGCAGAATATTACAATATCGTGAATTGGCAGGATATTCCTGATGAAAGCGGCGAAATATATAATATATATGCCAGTTTGAATCCTATTTCAGATATTGATGCTGACGGGATTGAAATTGTCGCTACAGGAGTAGGAGAAGCCGTACAAACTGTTAATCATCATATTTACTTCCCTTTAGTCGACAAGAGCGTAATGTATTATTATGCTATTCAATGTGCTGATCTAAGAGGAAACCTAGGTGAATTGGGATTTTCATCATCAATCACAAATATTGCGAAGGCAGTACCAACTATTTCGTTAAATGCACCTGTCAATTTTGTGGCTGATGGCGATTTTACAGAATGGGATGCTGCGGGAATAATACCCTTTGAGATGACTCCTGATAATAATACAGTATTTGCTGGAGGTTTTTCAGGTGAAGACGATTTAATGGCATTTGTATATGTTGCTATGGATAATGATTATTTATATATCGCTGTTGAAGTTTTTGATGATGTTTACAATTTTGTTCCTGAAGATGATTTCCGTTATAATTGGAATTGGTGGGGACAGGATGCATTTGAAATGTTCATTGGATTATATGATGAACGTGGAAAATTTCATGGATCTGCGCCCTGGACCAATACTGGCGCAGAGCCGGATTTACATTTTGTTCTACTCGAACGTGGATTTTACAATGATTATGCAGGTGGAATTGTAGATCAGCTCTCTCCCTTGCTGACACCTGATGATGAGAATTATTATTTTGAAAGTTTTGGAGTTGATTATATGATCGAAACTAAAGTGTCATTAGATCAAATCCTGACTCGTGATGATGCACGATTTATTCCACAGAATGGAATGCGTCTTCCTTTTGATCTTGTATTCCGTGACAATGACGGAGTTCATGAAGGTAACCTTGCACTATCTCCACTTAATGTTGATGGCACTGGCGAAGCCAATCCGCTTTTATGGACATATACCTGGCTTGGTGATACCACGCATATCGTGCCAACCAGTGTGGAGTTATCAGATAAACGCTCTATTCCAAAAGCCTATAATTTATCTCAAAATTATCCAAATCCGTTTAATCCGACTACAACCATACACTATTCAACAATAAAAGCGGGCAAGGTAATTATTGAATTATATAATATTACGGGACAAAAAGTAAAGACTCTGGTCAATCAGAATAATCCAGCCGGCAATCACAGAATTACTGTAAATACTGAAGAATTGACGGCGGGGATTTATTTTTATTCCATAAAAGTCGGTGACTTCACTCAGACCAAAAAAATGATTTTAATGAAATAAGGAAAACTGTCCTAATCAGAAATAAAGGGTAGCCTTTTTTGAGGCACAGTTGAAATATTCTCAATTGTGCCTCTTTTTTAATTAATATTCATACACCGGCCGCGAGTTAAAAGGTTTGTATTTTGTTCTACTGGAAAATTGAATTATGTATCAAGTAATTAGAATTAGTAAATGTGATATTTTAATTAAGGATAGTCGGATTGAAAGCATATAATTTTAAAATGTTTCATATTATTAAACTTTTATTTTGTATGGCTGCAGCAACTTTACCGAATTTAAATGCTCAGGTTAACACATCCCATACAATCGAGTTTTCGGGATGTACATGGTTTGTGAAGTCAGATTTTTGGGGACCGGGACCGAATCTCTGGTCAGATAGCCAAGAGAGTGTCTGGGTTGATGAAAAAGGACGACTGCATTTAAAAATTAGAAAAATTAATGGAAAATGGCATTGTGCTGAAGTGTATACAACAGAGTTTACTACTTTTGGTGAACATCGGTTTTTAATTGAAGGTGATATCCAACACCTGGATAAAAACGTTGTCTTAGGATTATTTGTTTATGCTGATGATAATCATGAGATTGATATCGAATTTTCAAAGTGGGGAGATTACAATCCTTTAGATATTGGTTCTTTCGCTGTTCAGCCATATACAATAGAAGGAAATATAGACCGATTTCCTGTCGGTCTGGATAGTTTTCGCACAACTCAAATTATTGACTGGCAGGATAAATACATTTTATTTAATAGTTTTCAGGGTCATATGCTAGAACTATTACCGCAGCCAGAATATTTCCTTAACCACTGGATTTATTGGGGTGATAGTAATCCCGACAGCCTGGATAATCTGAGAACGCATATCAATTTCTGGTTATTCAGAGGCGAAAGTCCGGTTACTATAACGAATTTGGAAATTATCATAACAAAGGTGATACAGCCACTCACAACTGAAGTGGGACAAAATGAAAATGACAAAAAAGTACCGGAAGATTTTTTATTGTATCAAAATTATCCCAATCCATTTAGGTCATGGACTACTATAAATTACGAGTTACTAAAATCTGCCAATGTTACATTGAGCATATATAATTCATTAGGAAAAAAAGTACGTACACTTGTGAATACATTTCAAGAATCAG
>JABMRT010000234.1 GCA_013202295.1 Candidatus Zhuqueibacterota bacterium | reverse complement strand
TGAGCTGGGACGGCTCGGATCAACCTGCCGGAGTATATTTTTATGAACTCCGCACGGGCAGTCACAGAGAGATTCGGAAGTTGACTTTAATAAAATAAGTGTGAGTGTTGAAGTATAACAAACCAACCTCCCATTGATTCTGATCCTTGGGAGGTTTCTTTCAACTGCTGAGGCCAATATTATGAAAAAAGTTAATATGAGTTCATCACATCAGTTGATGAATAGGCTGGACAAGCGCTTGCTTGGCTATTCACTCGCTTCGGGTGTCATGATTGCAGGTGGTAATTCACATGCTGCTGTTCAATGGTCAGGTACATATAACTCATCGGTTCCAGTTCTTCCTTTGCCTTTTCCTATTATTTTTCCTGGCGCAGGAGGTGTGCGTGAAAATCTTTATTATTTTGGCTCCCTGCAAGTTTTTGTTACCGGGGTGAATGGTGTTCAAAATGCGTTTTCTGTTCCGTATAATGCAATTTCCTTCAACCCATTCCAAACGATAGGCCAATCTCAGAATTTCAATATCCGCGGTAGCTTAACTTATTTTGCTGGACCTGGGCCCAAATATATTGGTGTTAAACTCTCAGTCGGAGGGAATACACATTATGGATGGATAGGAATTACATTTACCCCTGGTGTGTCTCTTATCGTTCATGATTGGGCGTGGGAGCAGGTGCCCAATCAACCGATTCTGGCAGGATCTACTGTTTCTCTTTCTGTTGCTCTCACCAGCTTTACTGCTACGATGGAATCCGATGCCGTGATTCTGGCTTGGACTACAGAAAGTGAAGTGGATAATCTTGGTTTCGCGCTTGAACGCTGCGACATGGACGGGGAAGGCAATCTGCTTTCAGATTGGGTGGAGATCGCGTCATATCTGACTCATCCCGAGCTTGAGGGGCGTGGCAATACGTCTGAGGTTTCGGAGTACAAAATCACGGACCCGAATGTGGAAGTGGGACAATTTTACGGCTATCGCCTGATCGATGTGGATGTAGAAGGCAATCGTCAGGTGCACAATCTGATTCAGGTTGAGGTGGTGTCTACCATGCCTGAAGGCATGGTCTTGCTTCAGAATTTTCCGAATCCGTTTAATCCGGCCACGACCATTGAGTTTTCTATCCCGGAACAGGATAATGTCAATCTGTCCATTTATAATCTCAAGGGCCAGACTGTGGATGTCCTGGTAAACGAAGAGATGTCCGCCGGGCCGCATCATGTGAGCTGGGACGGCTCGGATCAACCTGCCGGAGTATATTTTTATGAACTCCGCACGGGCAGTCACAGAGAGATTCGGAAGTTGATGTTGGTGAAATAAAATTTAGATTCATATGATAATGATTTAGCCTCCGGAAGGTTTAGAACTTTCCGGAGGTTTTTTTTATGTAGAATTACATCCCACTACCTCGTCCTGAAAAAATGGACGAGGATCTCCCTTCGAAGGGAGATGTGTTTCAACGCGGTGCATTGGAACGAGATTGAGTGTGAGGTTTGTTTCTATTTGATTTTCCAAGATTTTATTTGTATAGTTGAACAAATATAAATTTCCTGTTTTAATATCACATCTATTGCGCTGCTGCTTTGATGAGGGGGGAGAGTTCTTTATAGATTGTAAAAGTGCAAGGCATGTTAGTATAAATTATATAGTAATAGGTAGATATATATGGCTAATAAATTGTAAGATTTAGGAGATTTGTTTGGTGCCTGAAAACGTGAATCGAGTAGAACTTAATTCTTCTCAACGAATTGAATCAATTGACGTACTACGCGGAATTACTATACTTTTCATGCTTTTTGTCAATGATATTGCAAGAGTCAGCGGTACACCTTCATGGATGAAACACGTTTCTGCACGGGTTGATGGAATGACTTTTGTGGATGTGGTTTTCCCTGCCTTTTTGTTTATTGTTGGAATGGCAATACCTTTCGCAATTGGTAAACGATTAGAGCGTGGTGATAATCTGTGGCAAATCTGGAAACATATTTTAATTCGAACCGCAGGGCTTCTACTTATTGGAGTCATAATGGTTAATGGTGATACTGTTTCCAGCGATGGAATTATTAATCGCCAGCTTTTGTTTCTGATTGCATATGCTGGTGTCATATTGATTTGGAATAGACCTCATGGAGCAAAAAAGGAGCTTATTTCAAAATTACGATATGTCGGACTCATTTTACTCATCACTTTTATCTTTTTATACAGAGGCAATGATACAACTGGGATAATTCAGCTGCGCTCCCAATGGTGGGGCATTCTTGGATTAATTGGCTGGGCCTATCTTGTGAGCTGTATTTTATATATTTGGTTTCGAAAAAATACGGCCGGGATTGTGGGTGTTATAGTGTTGCTTTATTGTATTTCTATAGCTGACGCTGCAGGATTCTTTGATAAATTAACCTGGATTAATTCATGGATTAATATTGGCGGTGCTTTGGGATCACACTCAGCAATCGTCGTTTCAGGAATATTGCTTGGTACAATGCTAAGACCCAATTCATCATTACAGACACATTCTTCCCGAATGCGCTGGGCTGTGCTTTACGGACTTTTATTGGCTATCATTGCAACCCTAATGCATTCATTAAATGAAATTCATCTGATATTTACCTATAATAAAATTTTAGCAACACCGGCCTGGTGTTTATTAAGTTCTGCTTATACTATCTGGATTTGGGCCGTTATCTATTGGCTAATGGACGTAAAACAATGGAAACAATGGTCGAAAATAGTAGAGCCAGCTGGAAGTAATGCATTATTAGCTTATATATTGGCGCCAATTTTAATGTACTTACTTGAATTGATAGCGTATATTTTTGGTGGCTATAATTTTTATTATGCATTAGGTGGGCGCTTTGTCCTTGGTTTTTGGCGTTCCATTATCTCTGCTTTCATTATAACTTGGCTTGCAGGAGGTTTACGACATGCAGGAATTTGGGTGAAATTATAGAAGCAAATAAATATGACAAACTCCTTCAGTTGTTAAAAAAATAGTATTTGAAATGGTCCCGGTATTGGTCGTTTTATGAAGTCTTGTGTTAACTAGATATGTTTAAATAATAAGTTTTATTACACCTGATGAGCAATGTTAAAAAAATTTCGTAACAGTGTACTTTCCAGAGGAGTGCATTATGAAACTTGGCACGTTTTCGATCAGCCTGGCTGTCAAAGACATTGAAGCATCCAAGACTTTTTACGAGAAGTTCGGTTTTGAAGTGTTTGGCGGAGATGCTTCACAAAACTGGCTGATTCTTAAGAACGGCGATCACATCATCGGTCTTTTTCAGGGCATGATCGAAAAGAACACGCTCACCTTCAATCCGGGATGGGACGGCAACGCAAATACACTTGAGTCATTCACCGATATCCGCGAGCTGCAGCACCAGTTGAAATCACAAGGTGTGGAGCTAATGACCGAAGCTGACGAGACAACCACCGGGCCGGCAAGTTTTATTGCAGTTGATCCTGATGGGAATTCAATTCTTGTTGATCAGCATGTCTAGAAGCGAATACGATATGATCGTCCTGGCTTTATACTTTAAACTGCATAAAAAAATCGGATAAAATAATATGAAGAAAGTATCCTGGGGGATAATAAGTACCGCAAACATTGGTATTGAGAAAGTAATCCCCGCAATGCAAAAAGGGACGTATTCCGAAATCAAAGCGATTGCATCCCGCAATAGAGAGAAGGCTCAACAAGCTGCGCAAAAACTTGGAATCCCCAAAGCCTACGGTTCCTACGAACAGTTACTCGAAGATCCTGAGATAGAGGCTGTTTATAACCCCCTTCCCAATCACCTCCATGTAGATTGGACCATTAAGTCATTAGAAGCAGGCAAGCATGTTTTATGTGAAAAACCGATTGGATTGAATTGTCAACAGGCTGAGCATTTAAAAGAGGAAATGAAAAAGCATCCTGATTTAAAAGTCATGGAAGCATTTATGTATCGCTTTCATCCTCAATGGCAGTCTGTGAAAAAGATGATAGATCGAGCAACGATTGGTGAGATAAGAAATATACATTCGGTTTTTTCATATTGTAATATTGATCCATCCGATGTGCGTAATCAGTTTGAAATCGGAGGAGGCGGTTTATTGGATATTGGCTGCTATTGTATTTCTTTATCAAGATTTTTGTTCAATAACGAGCCTGTTCGCGTTTGTGGAGCGATTGAACGCGATCCTGAAATGGAAATTGACCGTTTGGCATCTGCTGTTTTGGAATTTGAAAGAGGCACATCCACATTTACCTGTTCAACTCAATTGACAGGTTATCAACATGTCCTTATCCTGGGGACTGACGGACGAATCGAGATGGAAACTCCATTTACTCCTTCACCTGACAGTGTCAGCAAAATCATGGTTCAAGTTGGATCTCAGACGAAAGAAATTGTTTTTGAACCTTGCAATCAATATACGATACAAGGGGATTTATTTTCCCAGGCGATATTGAATGATACCGATGTGCCCACTTCCATTGAAGATGGGATTGCGAATATGAAAGTGATCGATAGAATCAAAGAAAGCCATCAACGAGGTATTTGGATTAGCATATAAGAATTGAGTTTTAAATCTATGAGAATCAGTGTTAGATAAGTATCTAAAAAGAAATATTTTCAACTGAATTTAGCTATACTGAACCTCAGTTAATTTTCTAAGATAGGGAGGTTATTATGAAAATGTATACCGCTATATTTTGTTCCTTCTTTTTAATTGCGACTTTTCTTTCTATGAGTTGTATTAGAAAAAAGTCAGTAACCGGACCAGAATCAAACGAAATAAGCAAATGGGTATTGACATGGAGTGATGAATTTGATGGTGAATCTATTGATCTTACCAAATGGTCACACATGATTGGTGATGGAACAGACTATGGGGAACAACCTGGTTGGGGCAATAACGAACAACAATATTATACGGATGATCCGGCCAATTCCGGTATCATGTTGGATGATGAGGGAGATTCTGTTTTATTTATTGAGGCAAATGAAACACAAATTGAAGAATTGGAATATACTT
>JABMRT010000233.1 GCA_013202295.1 Candidatus Zhuqueibacterota bacterium | reverse complement strand
AGGCGTCTGCCTCTTTAAGTTGATTCAGGCATTCATTGCCTTCAGCCAGAATTTCAGGCGTCTGCCCAAAGCCGGCCAATTCGGTTTGAACGGCCGCATCTTTCAAAAAGAGCCCTCCGTATTCCACATAATAGGGCAGGGGAAGCACATTGAGTCCATGTTCATTCAGAAGCCATTGTTTCAAAGATCCGGATATTTTCATGAGTTGGCGGTTGCCTATTGTATTGCCGCCATCCCACCAGTCCAATCGAGGGTTTTCCTCTGGGTGGGGTGCATGCCTAAAACAACCACTGAATGAGCTTCAGGTGGCCATTCAGTCAGATTTACTTCAGTATCTAATAAAGTGGAACGCCACTCTCCACTTGGAACCGCCTGATATGATGGGGCTTTCAAAATATCTTCAAGACAGGCAATCCCTGCTTTGATTCCCGGGAATGATTCGGCTTTTTCTATTATTTCACGACTCAATGAAGACATTCGCATTTTCCCTTAATCGATCATATACTATTTACAAAGTCAGATTGAAAATGCAAGCGGTTTTCTTTTATGATCACACTAAATACAAGATTCAGGAAACCGATTACCGGAGGATTTCAATCCTTTGGGTATGAATAAAATAGGAGGGTCGAATCCTCCAATAATAAACGTCCAGAGGGTGGAACCTCAGGTCGATTAAAGTAATCAAATAGTCTAATCCTGAATAAGCCGCACTGAGAACCCGTTATGCTTACTTAGGTTGCTACGGCTTACACCTGAACTATAAGCGTCAAGGGACCGAAGCAACGCATGGTAGTTATCGCCCTCCGTAGCCGACCAGAAATAGGCATTGATGTACCGGTCGTCGAAGCTACCATCGCCACCGTTGCGGTAACCACCGGGCAGAGCGGAAAAACCAGACTCATTGTAGGTGACTTCAACGATCCAACTCGTGGTATCTTTCATCTTGTCGCCTGCAATGTCGCTTCCCCCGAGAAAGTCAACAAGAATCTGCCATTCCGCATCACTCGGTACATGCCAGCCAGACGGAGCTATATTGCGATTGTCATCTACTGCATACCAATTGTATAAATAGCCATAACTACTGCCTACGCCATTATTATATAAACAATAAGCACCAATTGATAAATTGCCCCACTCTGGGGTGCCGGTTACTTTTGGTATGCCTGTGCCATCATTGTATTTGGTAGTTTGTAGATTTTCAACCGTCCATGTTTGTGTGCCAATGGTTACCGTGTGGTAAATATTGCCATCGATATCTGTTACTGTTTTTTCTGGTACTTCTGTTCTATCAGTTGGGCTTTTTTTATCACATGCAAGTATTACTAGTAAAACAACGATGAAAATAAAGCGCGTAATTATGAAAAAACTACGCATAACTTCCTCCTATGATAAATAAATTGTATACAGATAACGCCTTCATCAGTGGATTTAAACGAACCGAGAACTTACTTTGAAAATATGATTTCAGTAAAGGTTGTAAATCATAGATGTATTTGTTTCAGATCTAATCAAAAGATTAGTCAATTATAGTATTTTTGGGGGAATAATGCAAGGGTTAACATCCCTCTACCGCGTTTCGCAAAACGCGAAACGTGGATCTCTACCACGGGCACTTCCTCTATGTATTCCTATGGAATACATATCGGTCGCCTTCGAAGGGAGATAGGATTTTGTCTCCCTTTTTTGAAGGGAGATCCGTGAGCTTGCCGAACGGTAGAAGGATGTCAAAAAAAAGTCATTCATGAAAAATCACAAACGGCTTTAATGATTCAATGTATGCTAAATTAATATACCATAGAGACACTGAACATCGGGATAATCCCCAAGATGCCGATGTCCCGATAAGCGAAATCAAGATAATGATATTCTAGCACTAGCGATTACTATCAATATTAGTATCTTCATTATCAGCTAATGGGAGTTGCTCCTCTTCTGCACCTTTAGTTATTTTATTTAGTCGCTTTTCTTCCTTTTTCTTCTTTTTTGCAATTTCTTTCTGTCTTTTTTCGAATGAGTAATTAGGTTTTGCCATTAGATTTCTCTTACGTTAGTTTGGATATAAATGATGTTTGTATTTAACATATAAAGTCTGTTTCAGCAGTCGTGAGCCAAGAGCAAGCGTCCCGCAAGTTGAGTTTTTAAATTCCACGTCCGCGTGGAATTTTGTGGATCGCTTTAGTGATCCGCTGCAAACGTGGGTTATACCAAACCCTCACTCAATTTTCACCATCTTCTTGACAGCCTGAAAATTTCCCATTT
>JABMRT010000232.1 GCA_013202295.1 Candidatus Zhuqueibacterota bacterium | reverse complement strand
CCCAGATACTCTTCAGCTGTTTGCTTCATTTTCTGAAGAATCATGGCTGATATCTCCGGGGGTGAGTATTCTTTATCATCGATCTTCACACGTGCCACATTATTCTTGCCTTTTACTACTTTGTATGGCACCTCGTCAATCTCGTTTTTTACCTCTTCGAACATCCGGCCCATGAATCGTTTGATTGAGAAAATCGTATGCTCAGGATTTGTGATCGCCTGTCGTTTCGCCGAAGCGCCAACCAGTCGTTCGCCATTTTTGGCAAAAGCAACCATAGATGGTGTGGTGCGCGTCCCTTCAGTGTTCGGGATCACGACCGCCTCACCGCCTTCAAGCACTGCGACACAACTGTTCGTGGTTCCCAGATCAATTCCAATAATTTTTCCCATTGTTTTTATCCTCCTTTAGGATTTATTCTTTATCGCTGGATTTACTTGGTTTTTCTTTGGATTCACTCTTGGGTTTTGGTGAATCCACCTTCTTTGTTTCGGTTTCGGATTTTTTTTCGCCCTTATTCTTGTAATCAGTGATATAAAATCCAGATCCCTTGAAAATCAATCCAGATCCCCCACTAATTTTTCGCTTGACTTCACCATTACATTTTGGGCATTCGGTAAGTGGTTCTGCCATAATGGATTGAAACGCTTCAAATTCATGGTCGCACGCTTTGCAGACATAATCATACGTTGGCATATCCGGAATCTCCCTCTTGGCTACTGATTTCTTCCATCATGGTTAATTCTTCTGCGGTTGGATTATCTGGCCGTTTCACTTTCACTTTCACAAATTGATCGCCCGCTTTTCCATTCCGCTTGAGCCCCATCCCAGCCAGACGGAACTGCGTGCCATCTTTCGTTTTCTGAGGCACTGTGACTTGAACTTTTACACCCTTGGGTGTCTTGACTCGAATTTTGGATCCATTGTACGCTTGTTGTAATGAAAGCGGCACCTCACAATGCACATCATCTCCGACATGCCGAAAGAATCCGCTGGATTGGATTCGGATCGTTATAATCAGATCACCCGCCGGACGATTTGCAGCAGCGGGTTTGCCCTGACCACGCAGCCGGATTTGTTCGCCATCCCGCATATCGGGCTGAACCTTCACCGAATAGGTTTTGGATCGCTTCGCCTTGCCACTGCCCCCGCATTGATCGCAGGGATTGTGAATAATCTTCCCCTTGCCCTGGCATTGAGGACACGCGGCGCCTGCGCTGAAAAATCCGCTCACGGTTTGCTGACCTGTTCCCCGGCAGGCTGAACAGGTTTCTATGCGAGATCCCGGTTTGGCCCCACCCCCCTGACAAGCAGGACAGGTATCTTCTTTTTGCAGGCTGAACTGCACCTTACCGCCCTGTGCCGCGACTTCGCTGGAGATCTTTACTTCAGCACGAATGTGGTTATCAGGCCGGGAAGCTCTTCGAGTCTGATGCCCACCTGCTGCTCCGCCAAAGAACTGGGAAAGGATGTCACCAAGACCACCCCCCATATCAAACCCTTCAAATACAAATCCCCCGGGACCATTGGATCGCCCCGCCTGACGGAAATTCCCAAAATCAAAACCCTGGCTCCCCGGACTGCCACCGCTGTAACCGTATTTGCGCATCTGATCATATTTCTGCTTCTTTGCCGGATCACCCAATATATTATAAGCCTCGGAGATTTCTTTAAATCGCTCTTCCGCAGCTTTATCTCCCGGATGCGTATCAGGATGGTACTGCTTGGCCAGATTGCGGTATGCTTTTTTAATGGAGCCGGTATCGGAGTTCTCTTCGACACCCAGTATGTTATAGAAATCCTTGCTCATTATTTTTTTGGATAATTCCGGCGATGGTTCTCAGGTGGTTTCTGATCTTCGCGGATGGGAACAGGAATCGGACGTCCCGCATCCCAATCCATTTTAAACCGTCGGATCAGCGCTTCAATTGATTTTCTTATCGCATTCATATTTTTAAAATTCCTCATTATTCATTGATATTAGAAGGGGTGTACTTTCCGACCTTTACACGACTCGGCCGAAGCAATCGTTCTTTAAATAGATACCCCTTCTGCCACTCTTCAACAATCTTTCCATCTTGATCCACATCCACTTCCTGAACACTCAGTGCTTCATGCGTTTCCGGATTAAAATCAGCGCCATAGGATTCAATGGGTTCCAATCCTTCATCTTTCAAAGTTTTACTCAGTTTTTGATAGATAAGCTGGATACTCTCAATTGTGACTGTATCATCATTTTCGTGATGGTCTATCATACGTTCAAAATCATCCACGACAGGTAAAATAGATAAAATCAAATTGCCCTTTGAAAATGATCCGATTTCATCCTTCTCCTTCTCAACACGACGTTTGTAATTCAGAAATTCGGCCTGAAGACGCTTCAACTGATCATCATAATCCGTTTCTTCCACCTGCTTTTTTGTCGTTTCAGAAGGTTTGAAGGATTCTTCATTCTGATCCTTCTCATTATCATCCTCAATAGGGATGTGTATTTTCATGTGTTCATTCTCTTTTTTCATTGTGACCATTCGAGATAATTTCCATTTAAAACCGTTAAATTATTGAATTGTTCAAAGTTATCATGGAATTCATAAGCAACCAACGTGCCAATGCAAAATATTCTGCTTATCTAATTAATTAATAACGGCTTGGAGTAAGTCGTCGAAAATCTTCAAGAAATGTCATCCTGACAGCTTGTCGGCTTATCTGGCAGACATATCGTCATCATGTCACAAAAGAAACCTCTGGGAGACTTTAAGCCTCCCAGAGGTTTGATTTTTATAAATTCAAATCTGAATTGAAATATTGGGAATTTTTATTTCGGCAATTTCACAAAGGCTGCCGTGTCGGTGTCGCGTCGTTTAAGATGGAAAAGAACCACATCTCCATTCTTAAAGCTGCGAAGGGCCTTTCGGTAATCCGATACATTACGGATCGGAATATCCTCAATTTGGGTAACCAAATCACCGCGGACAATTCGTGCATCTGCACCCGCGCTGTACCGATCCACGTTCATCACAACAACACCTTCATCATTTTCATAAGAATCTAGCTGGCTGCGAATCTCACCAGTCAGATTTTTCACCTCAATGCCCAAATCCGGGAGGGCGTCATCTTTGTCGGATTCAGCCACCTGAACGTCTTGTTTGCCTGTGTCACGCTTGCCCAGTTTGGCCTTGATCACTTTCTCTTTTTTATCGCGCAATACCGTGATACTCACCTCATCTCCCGGTGTTTTCATCGCGATATAACTTTGCACATCACTGGGTTCTGTAATCTCTTTGCTGTCCACTTTAAGAATGATATCCAACTTTTTCAGCCCGGCTTTTTCAGCCGGCCCATCTTCAATCACCTGATCGATACGTGCGCCTCGGACATTATTGAGACCATAATACTCAGCCTCATTTTCTGAAACCTCCAGCATCCCGATTCCGAGATAGGCTCGCGTCACAAATCCTTGTGTGATTAAGTCATTCATCACCTTTTTCGCAAGGTTCATGGGAATGGCAAATCCATATCCTGCATAAAATCCGGTGCCTGAAGCAATGGCTGTATTGATGCCGATGACCTGGCCGCTGAGATCCACAAGTGGGCCGCCGCTGTTTCCGCGATTAATCGCCGCATCGGTCTGGATAAAATTCTCAAGGGCGTATGATCCACGACTCCGGGAGGCCTCTTTGTCTTCGATGATATGAATATTTCGGTTCAAAGCACTCACAATACCTGCTGTAACCGTGGAACTCAATCCGAGGGGATTGCCCATAGCCAACACCCACTCGCCGATCTCAATGCTCTCGGAATTGCCCAATCGCGCGACAGGCAGGTTGTCTCCATCAATTTTAATTACGGCCACATCGGTTAAGGGATCCGTACCCACAATCTTGGCCTCAAATTGACGTTTATCGGGCAATTCAACCAATAGTTCATCCGCTTCACCAACCACATGGTTGTTCGTCAGAATGTAACCGTCTTCACTGATAATGAATCCGGAGCCCATGCCGCCTTGAGGGATTTTTTCCTCTTTACGATTATCATTACGATCACCAGGGGGGCGTCTGCCAAACCACTCCTCAAAGAAAGGAGAAAAAGGGCTGGAGCTTGTGGACCGGGTCACATATTTGGTCGCGGTAATTGTAACTACGGCGGGCATCACCTCTTTGGTAATTTCAACAAAAGCCCGTGACGTATTTTGAAGTTGTAATACGGCATCGGATGGTTCTGATGCAGGAATCACGGCGGATGACGCTGGAGATTCCAGTTTGGCCGCTATGCTTTTGGGTGGCCAGTTCATATTGGATGCGAAAATAATTCCTATTGCTACGCCAATCAGGATAAATCCTGTGACCGGCATCCATTTACCATTTTTCATTTTCATGCTAAACCTCCATTAATTTTAATCGCGGACACCACGCAGAATCAAAAGTCGCAGTAAATGCAGCACAGCAACCGCTGTCGAAGCTACATAAGTCAATGCTGCTGCGTTAAGCACTTTTCGGGCCTGTCCGACTTCTTGCTGGACAAGATAGCCACGTGAATCCAGAAGAGCCAGAGCCCGCTTGCTGGCATCAAACTCGACGGGCAAAGTGATCACTTGAAAAGCGACCGCCGCGCTGAACAGAATAATTCCAATATCCATGAGAGGTTCATACGCGAAGAAAAGACCACCGATAAACAGGGGAAATGCAAGCCTTGATCCAATATTGGCAACTGGGAAAAAGGATTGACGCAACTGGAACGCGCTCCATCCTTTTTGATGCTGAATTGCATGACCCACCTCATGAGCTGCGACACTGATAGCAGCAACGGACCGGCTGTGCGCGACATTCTGGGACAATCTCAATGTCTTGCTTTTAGGATCATAATGATCTGAGAGTTGGCCTTTGACTTCTTCGATGAGAACGCCACCCAATCCATTCACCTCAAGCAACCGACGCGCAACCTCGACACCCGACATCTGGGTGGATGCCCCGACCTTGCTGTATTTTGCAAAGGTTCGCTTAACGAGCGATTGCGCCCAGATGGCCAGAATGATCGCGGGGATCAGAAGTAACATGGTTGGATCATAAAAAAGAAACGGCATTCAATCCTCCGTAAAACTTGTTCCGATCCATAGTCGGATCGATTATGAAACTCAAAATGTTTTACGAGCGACTGTAATTTTGGTTCCTGGGGAAGTTGTTGAATATGGCTCTATGTTGTTTTAAGTGGGTAGTGCAAATTGACAAACATGAATTCGCCACAGATTTTCACGGAAGCACACTGATTTAAAAAGACGAGACGCTTAAACTCATTTTTTTTCCGAAACCGATGAACGATCCGACTATCTGTCAAGTCTCTTTCAATACGATTAACAATTGGAGCTTATCTTTTAAAT
>JABMRT010000231.1 GCA_013202295.1 Candidatus Zhuqueibacterota bacterium | reverse complement strand
GCCGGCCTGTCACGCCGGAGGTTGCGAGTTCGAGTCTCGTCGGTCCCGCAAAGAACCCTGCATATTTAATATGCGGGGTTTTTTAATATTGTCTTTAACTTACTGAAAACAAATAGTTTTGGTATTAGAATTGCATTATGATATTACAGAAATATTGAATACATATAGATGTAATCTTAATTCAATATTTAACAAGCATCTGGGAACGTTTCTTCTTGATGGAAAAGTTTTCCTGTTTGAATGTTTGATAGGAAAATATTGCAGGTTGTTTGTCATTCAATGTTAGGGGGGAAAAAGAATGATGAGAAATTGTGAACGAAATATGAGGCCTATTTTACTGCTTATATTTATAATAAGTTTGATATGGAGCCTCAGTAGCTGTACTGAATATCCAGTGAATCCGCCAAAAGAACCAGCACCAGAAAAACAGGTTGTGGTTCGACATCTTCAAACGGATTACATTTCGGTGACTAATACAGAAAGCGAACTGATTACAGACAAAGTGAACTTGCTCACTTTTCAGATCACACCTGAGAATATTGACTGTAAAGCCCTTGAATTTTGTGGGAGAGCAACTCTTTTCGGACCGCCTTCACAGCAAGAACACGTACTCCATTTTAGAACCGATCAGGCAATCAATAATACTGAAGGTATTGAGACTAAACCGAATGTTATTGAAAATATAATGTCCGGTTCAACAATCACACTTTTCAGAATTAAATATCCAACAAATGAATACTCTCCTTTTGAGGGAGATCAGGGCAAAATCCAGAGTCTCGAAATTCTTGATGCATGGATTATTGATAAGAGTGAAAATAGAACTCCTGTCCAAGTCCTTCTTGAAGTGAATTGATTGTGAACGTCTGATTTCCTGGTCCATCTACTTTTCCATATTTAGATCCTTTTTTAAGAGAGATCTCTTCTCTGCTTGCATTCATGGAAAAAAATATCTATTTTTTCTATGGTTAAATGAAAACCTCTTTCTGTTTGAAGCGTACAATATCTGAAAACCTTTGGCTCAAATCAAATGTTCTATAAGAGGAGGATATAAAAATGTCATTATGGAAAGATGTGAAAAAGACAGTGAAGGATGGATTTACAGTTGCAACCGAGAAGACGGAAGAATACACAAAAATCGCAAAAGTGAAAGTGGAGATCCTCACTACAAAAAAAGATCTTGATAAATCCTATCGTGATCTTGGCAAAAAGGCGTTTGATCATCTTGCATCTGATAAAAAAACAGCGCTGGCGCAGAGTAGTGGAGTGCAGGAATTGCTCGATCAAATCAAAACCTATAAAACCGAGATTCATGATAACGAAGCTGAAATAGAAAAGATCAAGAAAGAAGCTGATGGCAAATCAAAGGCGAAGAATCAATCCGTGAAACCTGAGGCAAAACCGGAACCTGCACCTGTAAAGAAATCTGCTCCGAAAGCCAAGAAAACGCCCGCGAAAAAAGTTGCAGCCAAAAAGACACCGGTTAAGAAGTAATAGTCACAGCTCGTTGTGCAGATAAACATGATTAGAAATGGTATTCAATTCTTATTTGGATTTCTTTTACTATACCAGGCCTCATTCTCACAAACAGATGAATCAATCCAACAGAATTTCACGATCCCGTTTTTCTCAGATTCTGTGACATTGATTGCTGCCGGGGATTTGTTCCTCGGCGCGAGTGCGGAACACGTTATCCAATCTTGTGGTATTCATGCACCATTCGATTCATTGCGATCCTTCATTCAGAAGGCTGATATAACCGTAGCGAATCTCGAGGCGCCTTTCGCAGAGTCTGGGGAAGGTGAGCCTTATCCCAAACAATATAATTTCAAAGTCACCCCATATATTGCTGAAGGTCTGGTTTCAGCTGGTTTTGATGTGCTTACATTGGCAAATAATCATATGATGGATTATGGTGAACCTGCGCTGCGGTCCACAATTCAAGTCCTGGATAGTTTAAGATTACTTCACTGTGGCGCAGGATTGACATTTGAGGATGCTTATCGTCCCGCACGACTCTCACGAAATGGTTTGAAGTTCGGATTTCTGGCGTATTCACTGACGTATCCTGACAGCTTTTGGGCGGCTCCCGGTAGAGGTGGTACAGCGTTTCCACAATCCGCGAGAATGAAACGTCAGATTTGTGAATTGAAAGCATCCGTCGATTTTGTGATTGTCTCATTTCACTGGGGGGGAGAAAAACTGTCCAAACCAAAAGATTACCAGCAGCGATATGCTCATCAGGCTATCGATGCCGGTGCGGATGTGATCATTGGGCACCACCCTCATGTTGTGCAGGGCGTTGAAGTATATAAAAACAAATTGATAGCCTACAGCCTTGGTAATTTTGTCTTCGGATCTTACAGTCCGTATGCGACTGGCGCGTTACTGAAAATCAAATTCCATCCAAATAAAAGCATAGATGCTCAAATTCTCCCGATCAACGTTAATAATTATCAGGTACAGTTTCAACCAAGATTGCTCCGTCACAATGAGAGAGAGCAGATGATTCAGCATATCAATACGATTTCCCAGTATCTTAATCATGGTGAGCCCCCTTTAGATTCAACAGGTTTTGTCCATTTATTGAACTAAATTTTATACAGGATTTCCGATGACAATAAAAATAGAGACAATCTTCTCCTCACAACAAATTCAAGACCGGATTGCCGAGATTGCGGATGAAATTGCTGAAAAAAGTTATTCCAAAGACATTCTCCTCATCGGTCTGTTAAATGGCTGTTATATGTTTGTAGCAGATCTGGCACGTGCTCTTTATAAAACCTCAATCTCATTAACTATCGATTTTATGAAGGTTTCTTCCTATGGCAATAAGACAACATCTTCCGGTGAAGTTTGTCTTGAGAAGGACATTCGGCAGCCGATTCGTGATAAATGTGTCCTGATCGTGGATGATATTATCGATACGGGAAATAGTTTGACAGCAGTCTTACAAACTTTTGAAACTCATCATCCCAAATCAATACAAACTTGTGTGCTGCTCGACAAACCTGATCGTCGAGAGGTCCAGATCCAGCCCGATTATATTGGATTTCAGATACCGAACGAATTTGTCGTGGGATATGGACTTGATTATGCCGAGCAGTATCGTGAACTTCCATATATCGGAATTCTGAAAATATGATTCGATCTCGCACAATAAATTACAATGTTGAAACCATTTTAACGATTCCAATCAACTCGAGGGGAGAGGTATGAAACAGTTTATTATTTTCGCGGTGTTATGCATCAGTATGTCCCTCTTTGCGCAGGAGGATACGATTTATCTGATTGTAAGGGCCGATGACATTGGCTCAAGCCACACAGCGAACGTGGCCTGTATTGAATCTTTTCAGAACGGGATTGCACGAACTGTGGAGGTTATGGCACCTTGTTCGTGGTTCCTGGAGGCCGCTCGGATGCTTCGTGAAAATCACGGTTATGATGTGGGTGTGCACGTGACCCTGACCGCTGAATGGGATGAATACAAGTGGGGGCCGTTGACACATGCGCCGTCCATTGTGGATTCGAATGGGTATTTCCACCCCAAACAAAAAGACTGGGCTGAGGATGGCTCCCCTACGTTTTGGAATGATCGGGTTGACATGGTCGAGGTCGAAGCTGAGGTTCGCGCACAAATCGAATTGGCCATAAACCACATTCCCCAGGTCAGCCATTTTTCAGGCCATATGGGAATTTTCGGCGTGTCTGATGAAATGCGAGCATTGAGTGAGCGTTTGGCCAAGGAGTATAATCTTGAAATCAATCTGGATGCGTATGGTGTGAAATGGGCCAGGTGGGGAATAAACAATGATGCTGGATTTGAAGAGCGGGAATCTGCACTCATCCAAATGCTTGAATCACTCGAATCCGGGCTATATCTGCTTGTAGAACATCCTGGACTGGATACACCGGAAATGCATGCCACCGGTCATACAGGGTATGAAAATGTGGCAGCACATCGTGATGCAGTGACAAAGGCATTTACGAGTAAAAAGGTCCAGAAGGTCATTGAAAGTAAGGGCATTCAATTGATCAGTTATGCGGATGCAAAGAGGATATTTTAGGATTAATGATTCAAATAGAACATAATTAATAAAGGCGGATTATAAATCCGCCTTTTTTAAATAATGTTTAATTCACCGGAGCAAAGAAAAGACTTGCATTTTAAACAGACCTTTGTAAATTTTGTTAAGTAATTTCCATGCGCTTCATCATATGATATTTCACCTTTTCTCATTTGTTCGGATATTTGGCATTAGTCCGGTAAACGCGGTTTTGGATTTTATTCGCTTCAGATTTCACATCAAATGGGACTTCAAACCGGGAAGTAAATTTGAAATCAGGATGGATTGATCACAGGGGAGTAAAAATATTTATTGCAGATTACTCACACTTTATGGATCTCGAGTCTTTAAAGGCAGAGGTAGATTATGCGACCAATATCACAATCAATGAGCCTGAAAATTCAGTTCGTTTACTCGTAGATGTGACAGGGACATTGGGTGATGCAGAAATGGTTGATTGTATCAAGGAGTCAGCGGGTAAGGATGATGACAATATGAAGAAGGCTGCTGTGGTGGGTGTGAGTGGATATAGACGTATTTTTCTGCGAGCGGTTCTTCAATTTACTAAATTATCGGTCAAGACATTTGATAATTTGGAAGAAGCGAAAGACTGGTTGGCCGAGGATTAAGGTAAACCAACTATTGACTTGCCTATTCCTCTATATTGCGATGTGTGATCCAGAGCCTCAAACTGTAAATGTTCTGAATTAACGCATCCCTGGTCCACAATTATTTGATTGTATAATCCTGCAAATTATTTCGCAGGATTTTTTTACAATCTGACACTTGTTTTTTATACATTATCTTCGCATTTTTATAAGAACAAATCAGAGATATGATCCTTTAACTTTGGATGATCAACAGGAGTTATTATGGCAGACCTTACCACTACATATATGCATTTGGAATTAAAGAATCCTCTCATTGTTAGCAGCAGCGGGCTTACGGACAATCTGGAGAGCATAAAAAAATTTGAGGACGCGGGTGCAGCGGCAGTGGTGATGAAATCCATCTTTGAGGAGCAGATTGAATCCGCTGTGGATAATCTGTTTACTCAATCCGCAAATATGCATACCGAGATGCATGATTATTTGAATCGTTATGGACACGAAGAACATCTGCGGGCCTATCTCGATGAGATCCTGAAAATAAAAAAGAACACGTCCATCCCCATTATCGGCAGTATTAATTGCGCCTCTATAGGAAGTTGGGCGAAGTTTGTGCAGAAGCTGGAGGCCACTGGTATTGACGGTCTTGAACTGAATGTGTATGTGGTGCCGAATGATCCAAACTCAAGTTCAGCAGAGATTGAGCAGATTTATATTGATATTTTCAACGAAGTCAAGGAGACTGCATCCATTCCGATTGCACTGAAGTTGCCCCCATACATCACCACGCCAATCCGGTTTGTTCAAAAGCTTGCAGACGCTGGAGTCCAGACATTTGTTCTTTATAATCGCCGGGTTCCCTTTGATATCGATATTGAGAAACAGCAGGTGGCTGTGAAAAACGTGATCAGCTCACCCACAGAGATGTCCTTTTCGCTTCGTACCATTGCCATGCTTGCAGGACAGTATGAATGCGATCTGGCAGCGGGTACGGGCATTCATGACACAGAAGCGATCATTAAACATCTGCTTGCCGGTGCGGATGTGGTGCAGCTTTGTTCTGTGTTGTATAAAAATGGAATCGATCACATCTCCAAATTACTGGATGAATTGAATCAATGGCTGGATAACCATTCCATTCAATCTGTCAGTGATATACGTGGTAAACTGAGCTATAAGAACAGCAGTAATCCTGCGGCTTATGAACGGGTGCAATACATGAAAGTGTTCTCAGGGATAAAATAAACCGCCCTATCCGGGAGGTGACTGGCAATGGCACATTGTTCCCTTTTAGAGGCCTGTCCGTTTTTTAATGATGCAATGAAATCAATTCCAGGATTTGAAGAATCCCATAAAGCAGTGTATTGCAAAGGTGAATTTATTGAGTGTGCGAGGTATCGTGTCTTTAGTGCTCTGGGAAAGGAAAAAGTACCTATTGATTTGTTCCCTGTTCAACTCATAAGAGCAAAACGAATTATTGATAACGATGGAGAATGAGATCATTCCCTTTAACTTGAATTGTCTGAGAGTACGTATGCGTTCGATAATATTGTTACCGCGAATTATTATGCTTTTTGGGCTGATTTTAATTTCTGGAACGATGATCCTGAATGCCCAACAAGATCAGGTGAATGGCAATCTCATTCAGTTCAGTGATAATGGCGGTTGGTGCTGGTATCAGGACGAACGCGCGGTTGTGGATATGACTGGTGGAAAGCTGATTGTCGGCAGCGTGGAAAACGGAGCAGGAGTGGGCGGATCACCGCGTCAGGGTGACATTGCTGCTATCCTGCACGATCTTGAGACGGGGATGAGCGAGCGTTTTCTCCTCAAAGATGCATTGACCTCATTCGGCGGGGGAGACGATCACAACGCGCCTGCGTTTCTGATCCGGCCAGACGGAAAGGTCGTCACATGTTACGCTGGACATAATAATGATTTTACCACGTATTACCGGATCTATAACGGTGAAACATGGGGAGAAGAACAGACATTTAACTGGAACAGTAATATTCCCGGCGGATCGAATTTCCGCACGACCTATTCCAATCTGTTTTATCTCTCATCTGAAGGGTTAACTTATAATATCGCCCGTAGTGACGAGCGAAGCCCAAATATGATGGTCTCGGAGGATCTGGGTGAGACCTGGTCCTACGGCGGTCTGCTGACCCAGCCGGATGTGACGATTGGCTATGTAAACGGGTATTTCAAATATTGGAGCAACGGCATCGATCGTGTCGATTTTATCTGCACAAAACATCATCCCCGTGATTTTAACACAAGTATTTATCACGGTTACATCCAAAACGGTCAGACATTTTTGTCCAACGGTACACAGATGGATACGGATATCTCGGATCAGACTGCCCCCAATCCGGATGAGTATACACTGGTATTTGCGGCCAATACCATCCTGAATGAAATGACCCTAACCCGTGCTTGGGATCATGATGTGCAGCGCTACGCCGACGGCACAATCGCGGCTCTCATCAAAGCACGGATCAATGATACAGCATCGCCCTCCAATAATCCCAATCACGCGTTTCTGTATTCCCGATATGATGGACAAATGTGGACCACATCATATCTTTCCAAAGCGGGCAAGAAGTTATATTGGAGCGAGCAGGATTATACCGGGCTGGGCGCACTCGATCCCAACGATCCCAACACGATATATATTTCCACACCACTTGATCCAAGAGACGATGCGGATCTTGAGGTGCATGAAATTTTCAAGGGTGTCACATCCGATAACGGCGCCACCTGGTCGTGGGCACTGATTACAGAGAATTCCACACGGGATAACATGCGTCCCATTGTCCCTGACTGGGATGGGGATAATACGGCGCTTCTCTGGTGGCGCGGCACCTATTCCACCGCGCAAATCTTTGACGCGGCCATTGTCGGGTTGATTGAACATGATTCCGAAACATTTAGTTTGAAATCCTATGTGGATGCAAGTTTGTCCAATACCACAATTTCGGATGGTTCACCTTTGACAACAACCGGCCCGGATGGAGATCGCGGTCCTGGTGATGATCAATGGCATGAACGATCCGGATACGGCAATGGCGGCTCAGTACTGGCTTCCGCTGAAATTGATGGCGAGGATGCGCCCAAGTTGAAAACAACCATCCCACTCACAGATGCAGGGATGTATGATGTCTGGGTGAATTTTTGGGCCAATCCCGATTATGACTGGCGCATTCAAGCAGGACTCTCGGAAGATGGAATGCAGCTGTTCAGGCACATGGCGTGTCAGCAGGTCGAAGATGGAGATCATGAGACGTCCCTTGAATTATCTGGTGGGGGCAACACCTATTTATACCAGGCCTATCTCGGGCGCGTTCAGGTTTCTGGCAGTGAGGATGTTGATGTATTTATTGATGACATAGCCATAGAAACCGGCACGGAGGACAATTTCATTGGCGATGAAGTGCGAACATGGTATGATGGTGTCAGTTATGCATCTGTGGATATTGTGAACGCAGTGCCGCCAACTGTCCCAGCGACTACTCCGAACACCTTCCTGCTAAGTCAAAATTATCCAAATCCCTTCAATCCCGCCACCACCATCCCATATAGTTTGGGAGAACGCGGACTGGTGCAGCTGGCCGTGTATGACCAACTCGGTCGCGAGGTTGCTCTGCTTGTGAATGAAGTAAAAGATCCCGGAGCTTATTTTGCTTCGTTTGATGCATCCAATCTTGCCTCAGGAGTGTATTTATATCAGATCCACACAAAGAATCAGTCTGATATCAAGAAGATGATACTGATCAAGTAATCAAGATATGGAGAAATCAGACAAAATGACGAAACCGAGTTGTGAAAATATTTATGGAATCAATGCTGCGACAGAGGTCGTGAATTCCGGAAGGCGGAAAGTGCACAAAGCTTTCCTGGACCGGAAACGTGCCAACGATCACCGGATTCGCAATCTTGCCCGTTTGCTCGATACGAAATCCATTTCCATCGAGTGGGTTGATAAAAGACGTCTGACAAAGCTCTCAAGCCACACAGATCACCAGGGCGCTGTACTCAGAACCCTGCCTTATTTTTACCATCCGTCTGAAAAGCTCTGGGATCGTCCGCGGATTCTTCTGCTCGACAGTGTGGAAGATCCCCAGAATGTCGGGGCCATTCTCAGAAGCGCCGAAATATTCGGATTTCGCGCAGTCTTGCTCTCCAAAAAGGGTGTGCCGGATATTCTTCCGTCCATTGTAAAAGTCTCCTCAGGGGCCACTGAATTTCTCAGCATTGCCAAGGACTCCTCTTCAAGCAATTATGCGAATACAGCCAAACAAAACGGATATCAGATTGTGGCGCTCGATGCAAAAGGAACCATTGAGATTCAGGATTTGGGAAGGCCTCTTGCGCAAAAGGTACTCCTGGTAATCGGCGGAGAAAACCGGGGAGTATCAAAAAGTGTGCTCAGCAGGTCGGATTTTATCGTTTCAATCTGTCAAAGCGGACGGATCAATTCCTTAAATGCGTCCGTTGCTGCAGGTATCGCTCTGTTTTCGTTGCAGAATCCGGTGAACGCGTCCTTCGGAAAATCCTTACCCAAGAAGAAGAAAAGACCGAATTGTTAAAAAAAATCAAGAAGCACTGGTATGCGGTCATTTCACGATCCAGATCATCATTTTCATATGGTATCCATTTATTTTAGCAGGAGGTTTTTTTCATGAAAGTACGACCCGTTTGTATCCTGCTCGCTTTGGGTTTGACCCTTCAGATTCTTGCGGTTGAAAAGCCGGCATATGTTGACTCTGAAGGTTTTTTTGTGGTTGGGAGACGCATCTATAATCCCGACGGATCAGAATTTATCATGCGCGGGATCAATCACAACCATTCCTGGGGTGATGAAAACATCAGTTTGAATTCCATGCCGGAGATAAACAAAGCGGACCCCAATATCGTGCGCTGTGTGTTCTGGAACGAAACCTGGCCGCAGCATTGGGGTGGTACACCTGAGGGAAGGCGGTCCATTGTTGAACAGTATATCGGGATGGACGTCGTGCCCATGGTTGAGTTTCATGAGGGAACCTGTGAGAATGATTCGTCTTTCATCAAGGCAATGGTTGATCACTGGCTTGAACCAGGCAATATGGCTTTCTTACAGGATTATGAGGAATATGTCATCCTGAACATTGCCAATGAGTGGGGGCCGGGGGATGATCCGGCGTATTGGGCAGATACGTACAAGCGGGCCATCACGCGACTCCGTGATGCAGGCATCAATAACATGATTGTGCTTGATTCCCCGGGTTGCGGCCAAAGTCCCGTGGCCATGCAGGCGCATGGTCAGGAATTGATTGATCATGATCCGCAGCATAATCTGGTTCTCTCCATCCATTTTTATGGCAACTGGCGCACACTGGATGATTATTCCGGTGTGACCGGATACGGCTCACCCTGGGGTGTGGAGAATGAATTGGGCAATATGGTTGATCTGAATCTGCCGGTCATTGTGGGTGAATTCAGCTGGCAAGAATTTGAGTCCGTGCCCTATGCAACCGAACTTGTCTTGAAATATTGTGAAGACAATGACATCGGATGGCTGGCCTGGTCATGGAACATGAATGGCGATCCTCTGCTTGACATGGTAGATGGGTATTTATATGAAGATCTTAACGAGTATGGTGAACTCATCGTCAATCATCCCCGTTATGGATTGAAAGCCACATCCGATCGTGCAACAGGATTCGGTCCGCAGAATCAACGGCCAGTTGTGACCATTACAGGCCCGTCAGACAGTTCTAATTATAATCCTTACGAGACGGTTCAGGTGACTGTGGATGCGAACGACCCGGATGGCGAGGTAGAAACTGTTCGCCTTTATAATGGAAGCACCCTTTTGGGTGAGGATAGTGATGCGCCGTATGAATTCTCTGTGAGCACATTATATCGTGGCTGGTATACACTCTATGCCTCCGCCTGGGATGACAGCGGGCATATCGGTTCGTCAAATGAATTGCATCTGGGCGTTGGACTTCGAGAAACCACGAAGGAAGCACTTTTCATTGTCGGGAATCCAAATCTGACCACCGCTGATCAGGCGATCAATAATCGGCTTGAAGTGCTGGGATTCCATGTGAATCTCCTCGAGGATAATAACGCTCATGTGGATTCCACAACCGGAATGGATCTGGTATTCATTTCGATTACGAATCGGCACGTGGATATCCCGGATGACTTTAAGGCAGTCACTGTCCCCCTGATCAATGCCGAACCCAATATTATGGATAATTTGCAATTAACAGGAACCACCAGCAACACGGACTTCGGTCAAACGCAATCGCAAACCGTGACGATTGTCGCGGAGGGGCATCCCATGGCGAACGGACTTACCGGTGATTTCGATGTGCAGGTGAACGGATCGCGTCTGGTGTGGGGCAAACCGTCCGAGTCTGCCCAGGTGATCGCGACTCTCTATGAGGAGCCGGAAAAATACGCACTTTTCGGGTATGAAACCGGTGATGAGATGGTAGGGCTTACAGCACCTGCTCGTCGACTCGGTATTTTTCTCTACACCGATACTGCCGCGAAGATGACACTTGAAGGATGGAAACTGTTTGACGCAGCTATAGACTGGGCCGTGGATACAGTGAGTACTTTCGTTCAGAGATTTGAAAAGTCTACGGGTGCTTCGAATTTTAGGATGGAACAGAATTATCCGAATCCATTTAATCCAACAACACAAATTCAATATGATATTGCAGAGCCATCCCATGTCCAGGTCACTGTTTACAATATTCATGGTCAGAAAGTGAAGACACTTTTAAATCAGTTCCAGAGATCTGGTGAATATGCCATCACTTGGGATGGAACGAATGCATTCAATCAGGAGGTCGGATCAGGTGTATATATATTTGAGATCCTTGCTGGAGAGAAACGATTACAGCACAAGATGATGCTTATGCGATGATTTTGAGATATTCATCTAAAAATCCTACAAGCCGTATAATGGAAAAAGAAAAAAGAATTCGAATTGCTGTCCTGATTATTTTATGTGCTATTACACTGGTCCTACACCTGATGCCCCGACCATCTTACACAACCTTATATGGCCGTTTTTTCAATTCTTATATCATAGATATTCTGCTACCGGCGTATCTGTTTATTCCTTTCACCATGCAGATATATCGGCTATCTTTCAAATTTCAGAACAGACCATTCCAGGTAAAACTTATTATGGCAGGGATTGTCCTCCTTATCGTATTCACCATTGAAACACTTCAATATTTTCATGTACCAATCCTGGGGCGAACCTTTGATCCTGTGGATTATTTAATGTATTTCATTGGTGTGCTTTTGGGGATGTTAATTGATTTTATCGTGGTCGGGGTTTCAAAAGCCAGTTATAAAATCAAATCAAAAGTGGATGATCCACATACCGATATTATAAAACCGGAGCAATTCATGAAACCGATTCGAATCCCTTTCGTGTTTATTTATACTATAATCCCCTCTGTTTTATTTGCCCAGCAGATTCAGCCGAAGCGTCCTGATGATTTTCAGCCTTACAAGTATAAGCATTCCATTGAGACCCTACAAAATAAATACTCCCAGAAAATGAGTCACACTGCTAAAAAGGAGATGGCAGAGCTGAATCGTGTTAATGAAAACGGCTTGTATAAAGCAACATTGGAATCGCTGGATCAGCATCCTACACCCGAATGGTACGTGGATGCCAAACTGGGAATCTTCTTTGATTGGGGTCCCTACTCTGTTGTGGGTTATGGTGATAAAGAGTGGAGCCGGGCGCGATATCCTGACTGGTATCTGAATCATATGTATCACCGGCATAAGGACTATCATGAAAAAATGTGGGGCAAAGATTTCCAACGGGATGATTTCATTGGTTTGTTCACAGCAGAGAATTTTAATGCGGAAGAGATCGTGAAATTGTCCAAACAGGCTGGTGCAAAGTATATTGTTCCCTTTAACAAACATCATGATGGATTCTGCTTATGGGATTCCAAATTTACCCAACGAGACGTGGTTGACATGATTCCCGGGAGGGATTTAACACAAGATTTGGTAGACGCCTGTGAAAAGGCCGGTCTGTATCACGGATTTTATTTTTCCGTTGAAGATTATGAATATCCTCTGATTTCTGAAAATGGGAATAATTTAACTGTCCGGTTATGGTCCAAAAGAATGGCGCCAGATAATGCTGGTGCTGTGGAAGCCAATGGTGAATTTTATACAGAATTTGATCCGGTTTTTCACAATCGAATCCTTTCAGGAAAAATTCCTGTAACACATTTTATCGATGAATACATTGTTCCCCAGGCGAAAGACTTTATCGATAGATACAATCCGGACATTCTCTGGTTTGATGGTGAATGGCAGCGTCCTGCAGAATACTATAGAACGCCGGACATTGTCGCCTATTTTTATAATCAAGCTGAGGGGAAGAAAGATGTGGTCTCGAATGACCGGTTGGGACAAGGTACACGGGAGCATCATGGCGATTTTTATACGAGTGAAACCGATGAAGTGGTTTCCAAAATGGAGTATCCCTGGGAAGAGAATCGCAGCATGAGTGAATCCTATGGTTACAACTGGAGCGATTCCTTATCCAATTATGTTACCCCGGATGAATTAATTCAAATGCTGGTACGGATTGTTGCCAAGGGCGGCAATTTGAATTTAATGGTCAATCCTGACGGCAGCGGGAAAATCCCTGACATCCAAAAAAATCTACTAAGAGAGCTGGGAGAATGGTTAAAAATCAATGCTGAGGCAATTTACAATACGCGTCCCTATGAAGTATTGTGCGATAATACACAGTTGGGACAGCCTGTCTGGTATACAATGAGTAAAGACAGTTCCCATGCATACGCTATTATATTCGACTGGCCGAAAAGCGAAACGTTTATTTGTACAGGTGCCAATATAAAGTGGGATACAGAGGTGATCCTGCTTGGATATGATAAACCGATCAAATGGGTGGACACAGGAAGAAATGCCTGGGCGCTTTCCGCAAAGATCCCGGAAGAGATGTTGACAGATGAAAGCAAAAGACCGTGCAAACACGCCTGGGTACTGAAGTTTGAATATGATAAAAAAAATGAATTTTCAAATTGATGAGGAGTGGAAATATGAAAACAAGATTCATTAAAAATCTGTTCTTGTTGGTTATCGCCATTTTGCTGCAGTTATATCCGTCATCAGTTACAGCAGATATTAACGTATTGGCCAATGGTGATATGGTTTCATGGGACGGTCAGTATTATGATTACCGTGATGCAGAGGGTGTGAAGATGATCAAGCTATGGATTCCACCCAATACAAATCCCATACGGGGTGTATTTATATCCGGACATGGTGGAGGCGGGGGTGACAGCCGTAACTTTGCACGAGACGAGAATATACGTGCATTTGCCATGCGATTGGGATTTTCTGTGGCAGGACTCCATAATTTCCCAGGACGTCGTGTGTACAATGAAGGTGCAAAAGTCTTCTTTTATGCATTAGATGAATTCGCGAAACTGGGGCATCATCCTGAAGTTGCTCATTTACCTTTTGTGATGTATGGCAGTTCCAATGGTGGTGCATCCACCTACGGATTTGTGAACTATGCGCCTGAACGTGCCATCTGTTTTTTAGCGAATGTGTCGGCCGGGTATAATCCTGCTGAACCTGTTGCTGAAGCACTGAAGGTTCCGGGCATACATATCATTGGTAAATTCGACGCACTCATTGGCCAGCGTGGTATCGACCGTACAGATGAAATGATCCAATCAGTGCGGCCGAAAGGTGCATTGTGGAGCTGGGCACTGGAGCTGAAAGGACATGAAGACGGCGCATCCTTTGATGTATATATGAAGTTGGTTGAACAGGCTGTTTCAGCGCGTTATCCGAAAAAGGGGGATCCCCGGAATGGGCCAATCAAACTGAAAGAGCTTAAGGAGAAAGACGGCTGGCTTGTGGATCTGGATAGTTGGGGGAATGGTCTGACGCATGTGGACAGCTATAAAAACTATAATGGTGACAAATTAAATGCCGGGTGGGTGCTGAACAAGAATATGGCCTATGTCTATCGCAGCATGGCTACGCATCATAATCCATTATCCCTTAAAGTCCGCGAGTTCGACCGGACATTTAATCCACATACCGATCCGGGCACGATGTTCAGTCTTGGCGGACCGGTGGCTAAACCGGGTGAGGAAATCACCATAGTGTGTAACACAGAGAATCATCCAGACTGGAAGAAGATTGAATTTTTTAATGGTGCGGATAAATTGGGAGAAGTCAAATCCGGAAATCCACCTCAAATCAAAACAGAACTTGGTGCTCAAAACCAGGTGTACTGTCTGACTGCTTTGGCCACGGATGAATCCGGTAATCAAAGAACATGTGCACCGATGCACTTTTTTGTAAAAGATCCTTCACTAAAATGGCATGCTGATTTACCCAAGTCTGTCCGTACGAGTCCTAAAACCAATGCCGGTTCAAAGAATGTAGGGCAAGTCGTTTCCTGCACAAGTCCTGATCCTGTAGACAGTGTTTTGGTGGCTTATGGGCTTAATGCCAAACAAGAAGGACAATTTTCTGCTCATGATGATAAAATATCCGAGTTCTGGAAACTGATTGGCAAAAATATGGATCATGTTAAACTGACACAAAGAAGGAATGCCAGGGAAGATGCCGCATTTAACTTTGTGCTCACTCATGACTGCAATATGACAGTTAAGGCAGCTTATGGTGCAGATGGGATTTATTTGTTGTTTGAAATCAATGATGATAATGATGTGGCCTGGCCCAACAAATTTGTGGCCACGGAAAACGAACAATTCTACCTCAATTTTGATGTAATTGATATGCTAATAGATAGCCGTTCCATTGAGGAGATATCAAGCCCAGAAAATAAAGATATGTTTGTATCCAGAAGTTTTGGTTTGACCACGACGACCAGACAATATCAAATTGCCTGTGGAACAGAAAAAGAGAGACCTTCTGGATTCAAGCGGGCTTTGTTTGATCCCTGGGATTTTCATTCAACTTACTTTACATTCGCAGATGCAAAAAAACAGCTTGGGATTGAGGTTGAAAATATTAAAACAGCTCCATTCCATAAAGCTCAGGAGGTATTCATCCCATGGAGTGAGTATGGAAGCGGATTTCAATCAGAGCCCGATACTGGTACTAGAATGGCGTTTACTGCGGGTTTCAATGATCGGGATGAAGGTGAACATTTTCCTCCTGGCGTTACATCAAGCGGAGGAAGCATCAAGGCATCAAATGGACTCAGGTGGATCGGAAAAACGGATCCCTGGGGATCGTCCAAACCGACCTATGCCTGGGGTGAAATAGAAATCGGGGCCATGCTCGTGATTCGATAGGTGAGATGACAATCTGGAAGGAATCTGTAAAATACAAACATTTCGGGATCAGAAAGAACTATAGTGAATTGTTTTAAATTGACTTATTTGAATTATGTTCTTATTATATACAGTTCAATGTGAATGGGGACGTTTATGAAGACGTCTCTTTTTATATTGAATTACGAAAACGTTTAAGTGAAATAGTGGTACAAAGGATACTAGGGTATATTTAACAGAAGAGGATTCATCATGGGTGCTCATAAAAAGGATTATTCGAACTGGCAACTTACTGTACTGGTTCTGCTCCGTGTAACGATAGGCTGGCATTTTCTCTATGAAGGCTTGGCCAAGCTGTTTACACCAGGATGGTCCGCTGCTGAATATTTGGATGTTTCCCGCTGGATCTTCGGTGGCTTATTTCAATGGATGGCAGCGAATGAGACTATCCTTTCAGGCGTGAACTTTTTGAACATCTGGGGACTAATCCTGATCGGATTGGGATTGATGTTTGGATTGTTCACACGCATCGCCTCATTCGGTGGTATGGCATTGCTTCTTCTTTATTATGTGGCCAATCCTCCTTTTGTGGGTTTGGATTTCGGCCCACCCACAGAGGGCCATTACCTTATTGTCAACAAGAATTTGGTGGAACTTTTTGCCTTGTTTGTTATAACCCTGTTTCCAACAAGTCATCTGATCGGAATTGATAGACTCTTTAAACGACTGCAATCGGAACAACCTGTAAAGGAAATAAAATCCGAAGATAAAAGTAAACCAGTTCCAGCTGAAGCATCGGATATCAACAGACGAAACCTGTTAAAGAGTTTTGCCACCATTCCATTCGCGGGTGCCTTTTTAGTCTCTCTCATACAGAAGAACAAGTGGGAGAGCTGGGAAGAACAAAATCTCGTGGATGCCGTGACCAGCGCATCGGTCAAGACATTCGATTTTGCAAGTCTCAAAGACTTGAAAGGGCAAATACCCACAGCGAAAATAAAGGATGTCGAAATCAGCCGTCTCATTATGGGCGGAAATCTACTCTCTGGTTGGGCGCACTCCCGGGACCTGATTTATGTATCCTCTCTGGTTAAAGCCTATCATCACAAAGATAAAATCTTTGCATCCCTGCTCACAGCGGAAAAATGCGGGATCAATACCTTGCTGACCAATCCCATTATGTGTACCATGATCAATGAATACTGGAAGCGAAACATTGGCAAAATACAGTTTATCTCAGATTGTGTGGGTCTCGGATATACCGCGGAAGGCGCTTATGATCTGGGATATGAAGAAGGCCTGATGAAGAATATCAAGCGCGCTATTGAGTATGGGGCCATTTCCTGTTATATCCAGGGAGAGACCACGGATTATTACCGTGAGCAAGGTAAACTGGATCTTATCGCAAAGGCCATCGATTACATTCGTAGCCAGGGACTCATTGCCGGATTGGGTGCACATCGGATTGAATCCATTAAAGCATGCGTTGATTTTGGCATGGATCCTGATTTCTGGATGAAAACCCTGCACCATCACAATTACTGGTCCGCTGATCACAATACTTGGCATGACAACATGTACTGCTTCAATCCGGATGAAACGGTCTCATATATCAAAACCTTGAAACAACCCGTGATTGCATTTAAGACTTTGGCAGCCGGGGCGATCCATCCCGAAGATGGTTTTCGTTTTGCCTTTGAAAATGGTGCCGATTTTGTATGTGCGGGCATGTATGATTTTCAGATGGTTGATGATGTTAATATCACTTTGAACATCCTGAATGACGAAAATCTAGCAAAGGTTCGTGAGCGGCCCTGGATGGTCTAAGTAGATTCTTACATGATTTGTAAATAAGCAGGAGAAAATACATTGAAAATATTTATCATCCAGATTCTTTTATTGGCATCTGCATTCGCATTGTTATTTTCTGGATGTGCTTTCAAGGGTCTTTTATCAGAAGGCACAACTCTGAAAAAACTGGCCGATGGATTTGATTTTACGGAGGGTCCGGCTACTGATGCAGAAGGCAATGTTTATTTCACGGACCAACCCAATGATCGCATTATGATATGGTCTACAGACGGACAGCTTTCCACTTTCTTGCAGCCGTGCGGACGTTCCAACGGCCTATATTTTGACTTTCAGGGCAATCTGATCGCCTGCGCGGATGAAAAGAACGAGCTGTGGTGCATCTCGCCGGAGAAAGAGGTGACCGTCCTCCTAAAGGACTATGAGGGTAAATTGCTTAACGGACCGAATGATGCATGGGTGCATCCCGATGGCGGGATTTATTTTACCGATCCATTTTACAAACGGGATTACTGGGATCGCGGTCCCATTGAACAGGATTGTCAGGGTGTCTATTTTGTTTCCGCAGATCGTGAGCAAGTCATCCGTGTGGTGGACGATTTGTTCCAGCCCAATGGTATTGTCGGAACACCAGATGGGAATATACTGTATGTAGCGGATATCGGGGACCGGAAAACGTATCGGTATAATGTTCAACCTGACGGAACCTTGTCCAATAAAATATTATTTTGCGAGATGGGCTC
>JABMRT010000230.1 GCA_013202295.1 Candidatus Zhuqueibacterota bacterium | reverse complement strand
ATAATAATTTCTACCATCATTAGTCATTCGTCATTAGACATTAGTCATTTAGAAGTCTCCATCGAAGCCAACCCTGGAACAGCCGACAAGGCCAAACTAAAAGCCCTGCATGAACTCGGCATCAACCGCCTCTCCATCGGCGCGCAATCATTTAACAATCACCACCTCAAAGTGCTGGGAAGGATCCACACTGCCGAGGAAACTTTCCGGTTCTACGACGATGCGCGTTCTGTTGGTTTTGACAACATTAACTTTGATCTAATCTTCGCCCTACCCGATCAGACTCTAGACGAATGGAAAAAAGACCTTCAAACCGCGATTAACCTAAATCCTGACCACCTGTCTACCTATGATCTAGTGCTCCATGAAAACTCTCCCCTCAAATCTCTACTCCGAACTCAAAACTCCGAACTCCCCACCGAAGAAACAGAACTCGCCATGTACGAACACACCATCGAGACCTTAATCGCCGCTGGATTCAAACACTACGAAATCGGCAATTTCGCCAAGTCTGGATTTGAATGCCAGCATAATATTGTTTACTGGAAGAACGGAAACTACTTGGGAATCGGCGCAGGCGCGCATTCTCATGTTGACGGGAAACGTTGGGCAAATTCCAACTCTATCGAAGAATATTTAAAAGGCGCACCACGCATCCCGCAAGACGACCTGCCTGCCGGCAAGGCAGGTTCACCCCACGCCACCGCAATCTTCATGGGTTTACGCCTCCTAGACGGCCTTGAAGTGGAAAAATTCAATGGCTTTGAAAAAGAAGTAGCAGAATTGATAGAAGATGGACTGCTCAGGAGAGAGAATAATCACTATAAATTAACGCGGAGGGGATTGTATTTAGGGAATTTGGTGTTTGAGAGGTTTGTGTGATCTAGGGCCCGGTTGCTTCAGCCTTAATTACTATAGCATTTTCTTTTTCAGCTGTGCCCTTACTGGTTGTTACTGTTAACTTCGCTGATTTATCTTCTTTTACCTGATAAGCAGGATACGCTGCATAAACAGTAGCTGTTATTTCAGTTTCACTAATTGAATTAATTGATTTTACCAGTAAAAATGGAACATCAAACGAAACAGTGGTTTCCCCCGGCTCAAAATTATCACCTTTGATCTTAATAACTGTATTTTGACCTATTTTTACCTGATCAGGAGAGACAGAATTAATACTGGGCAGATACTGCGATGCAATTGTGGTAGTGGTAGTGCTTGTCGTGGTGGTAGTGGTGGTAGTGGTGGTAGTGGTGCTTGTTGTTGTACTTGTTGTGGTAGCAATTTCTGGCGCAAGAATCTCAAAGGATTCATTTAACCATAGTAGTTGTGGTTTACCAGGGCCATAGGCATTCGGCGTACTCACCCCTACATTCCTCTTCGAAGGATGAGCATCGGCGCTAATATTAAAGGTTGCTTTAACCTTGGTCGGATAAATCACTTGAATATTTGACGCCGCAGAAATATCCTCGACCCAATCAGCCGGGGGCAGATCTTCTCCTTCCCAATGAGAAGAAATATAGACTTGAGTCCCCTCCCCAAAAAGGGTTCCTTTTCCTTGAACCTCTATTTCAACAGCTTCCCCTTGCTCCCCTTGGGCTGGAGACACATTCAAAAGCCAAGGACTTTTTACCTCCAGAGCATTTTCTACAGTAAAACTCTGTCCATTTGGATTAGTAACCGTTACATCCCTGGCCCCCAAACTCGCCGTTCCCGACACTATAATATGCACCTTAATAGACTGCGCGTCTTTATAATCATAACCCGTTGGCAAGTTATCCGTCGGAGTAACGTCAATGCCCTCACCAAAATCAACATTAGCCCCAGTTACAAATTTAGCTCCCTTAACGGTAAGCAATCTATCTTCCCCCAGCGTCACCTCTCCAGGAAGTATCATATTAACCCACGGTTTTTTGGGAACAACTTCAATACTTGCAGTAGAACCCTGTCCATCCGGATTGGTAAACACAATATCCCTAGTCCCTAAAGCCGCTTCAGTAGATACAGCTAGACACGCTTGCACCAAAGTCAGATTCAAATATTTATATCCATCTGGTGCAAAAGAAGGTATCTCTGTTGATAACTCTATCCCTGGTCCAAACTCTATATTAAAACCTTCCTGAAATCCCTCACCTTTAATCTGAATTATTTGACCAGCCACTCCCTGCTCAACCTTGTTAGGGTAAACGCCTTCTATTATGGGAGGGGGAATTCCGGGTTCAGGAACAACCTCAAACACAGCTTCTAATGTAAAAATATGACCATTAGGATTCAAAATAGTAATATCACGCTTGCCAGGAGCAGCCTCACTGGATACGTTAATGTTAGCTGCAACATAAGTAGGACTAGCATAATAATGGCCCGTGGGCCAAGATTGTGAAGGGACAATTTCCACCCCCTCACCAAAATCTAATGTAAATCCTGGCATAAAATGATTACCATAAATACTAACCGTCTCATTTTCCAAACCCACCATGAATTTCTTCGGGTTTATGCTATTTATAATGACCAATGAGACCATTGGCACCACCTCAAAACCCGACTCAAAAGTAACCATGCCTCCATCTGGATTAATCACTGTCACATCTCGCATCCCAACTTGAGCTTCATCACTTAAAATATCCACCAACACATTAAAATAAGTTCCTCCAAACGCCTCACCAATAGAATCAACAGTATCTGTAGCCAGTTCTATTCCTTGTCCAAAATTTACTTTCAAGCCCTCTTTAAAATTGTTCCCTCCCACCCATATTGTTCCATGATAACCAATTTCTTCCTCTGGAGGTTCAATACCATGTATTTCTGGCTGACTTCTAACAATTTCAAAACCTGCTTCAAGTGTTCCAATGCTTCCATCCGTCCTAATAATGGTCACATCTCTAAACCCAATTTCAGCATCATCAGAAACATGCGCCTCAAGAATCTTAATCCAATGCTCACCGTCATATACTGGGTTAATTAAGTTTATTCCTTCCCCAAAATCAATCTCATCAAGAAACTTAAAAAGATTCGCTTCTTCGGCATATAACCCAATTTTTCCGTTCCAATCCCGTTCAGCAAATGAAGGATTTATCTGATCCGGAATAGGTGGAGCTCTAAATTCAATTTCCGGCGGTTTTTGTTGATTATAGTAATCGGTTCCAGCAAATTTACCATCAGGATTTTTAATCAAATACGATATACGCCCAAAGTCATAAAAAACATATGGCACTTTTATTGGAACTACTAATGTCTTGGGATCTGGAATACTAATATTCTCCTCATCCACTTCTATTTCAGGAGCAAATTCAACTTCAACCCCATCCTTAAATTCATTATCATTAAATGGCCCAGCCTTAAAAACCAAATTCCCTTCAAACCCGCTATTGATTACTTCAGGATCAATAGAATCTAAATACAATACCGTAAAATCCGGTGCGGAACCAGGAGGTAAAGGTAAAATTTTATATTTATAAAATTTTGCAGATTTACCATCGAAATTAGTAACTTCTATTTCCTCAACACCTGGTTCAGCATCTGCAGATGCTTCAGGCTGCTGTGCTGCAATTTTAATCAGTCCTGTATACTTATCTTTGTATAAAGAATAATAAGTAGGTTTTGTTGTTCCTAAAAATTTTAACTCGGCACCACTTTTAATATTTTTACCGAAAACATATTGAAGCCCGCTCATAAAATGGGAAGGAAAACTATTAATAAAAGTAGCATCGTAAATTATGGGCCCCTCTGACTCAGGGGGCACAATTCCTGCAACCACATTTTGATCATCCAGAACAACCAATCCACCGCCGGTTTGATTATTTTTTTGATCGTTGCCCAATTTGTCCGTATAAGCCTCTAAATAATTCTTTACTTCGTCGGGGCTAACCTCTATCTGCCCATTGGAACTTAAATATTGTTTCACCAGTGCTGCCAAACCTGCAATATGAGGAGTGGCGGCAGAGGTACCGCCAAAGAAACTAATAGAGGTTTGAGTATCGGTTACCCCACAAACATCTGGCTTAACAAGACTGGTGTCATCGGGAGGACCGCTATTTTCTCCATTAGTCGGCCCCTGAGAACTATAATCCTCTAGTTCATGGGTATAAACCCTAACTGCCCCTACCCCTATTGCCCCTGCAGCATCGCCGCCAATTGTCACACTACTATTGGGCATAGGGTATTCAAAAGATTTTCCCCCATGTGAGAACAGCTCTAAATATATAGGATGGTTCGGATCATAATTATTTGCTACAATTTCTACCTCATATTTCCCATAAGGGATTGCCAATTCCTCATAAGGATCCACGTTAGGATGATTGTTTTGCACAAAATCACTAGAATCAAAAGGGTTCCCATTTTCATATAAGTTTAGTTTTAAATCTTGACCATGTGTATTACCATCTGGATACCCTTCTACATTTGTTCCCCAATCATTCCAGGCAAGATACATCTTAAAAAGATCTGATGATCCCATAACTTCCATTCGAGTGTCTGCCCCATTCCACCGATGGACACCATTAACATCAGGATTAAAATAACCCTCCCAGTGTGTTTTTGCACGATTACCAGCAGAATTGACCCATACAATCCCCGCTTCTTTAGTTTGGTTAATTAATTGAGATCTTTTGCTGGTTCCATCAAAGGGCCCCCGATAATAAGACTGAGAGCGCGAAACAATATCAATTTCCTCTTTTATTAAATAATCAATCAGTGCTTTCGTGGTCGAATCTGATTTATCTGCTTGTATTAAATATAATTGTGCAGACGGTGCCATATCATAAACAATTTCTGCACATTCAACTCCATGCCTACCACTCCCGCTTCCAATAGCACCATAAGGATCTAGGCTTTTGGCAATTAAATTCGAGGGCAATTCTCCTCGAGCAATACTCTGTCCATACCTCTTGAATCCCCCATCAACAATAGCAATCTTTATCCCCTCACCCTTATATCCAGCTAGATGCCATAAGTTTGCCTTTAAATCTTCAACCCCTTCCGAAGTAGATTTCACCCAATCCGAATCCCCATAATCTATTGAATAAACAAAATAGACATCTTTGCTTTTTACCACAGTATTCAAAGCTGCTAATGGAATTCTAATATTTAAAAGATTACCATCAAAATTCTTGATTCCACCATCTAAATCCAAGACAAGTTTTATGATTTGACTTCTTTTTACACTATTGATCCTTAGTTCTACATCTGTTAATAAATTTTTATCTTTTAACGTTAACCCCCGCCTCTTTGAAAAATATTGTAATGATTTTTTATCATTTTGATCCGAAAAATAAAGCGCCTGTCGCAATACAGAAGCTAATTTAGAGCTCCCATAATAAACCGAAGGGGAAATAAATAGCGTTTCAGACCTTCTGACTTCCCCAGTTATAAAGTGGATCTCATAAAGCCCCGGCTCCCACTCTCTAGCATCTACTTTCGCTCTACGGGTATCTTTATCCTTTTCATCTAACCTTCCAAACTTTCTAATTTTCTGAGGTTCCCTGGCCGAAGTAATATAATATCGATTAACAGAGAGATCGCGGGAAGGAACCTCAACTTCAACCTCCTGCCCCACTGCTAGATACATATCCGCAGAAGCAAAAGAAGCCATGCTAAGAGAAACAAAACTTATTATTAAAAACGTTTTAAATAGTTTATACATTATTTTAGGATTTCGGACCTGCCTTGCCGGCAGGCAGGTTTAGTATTTAGGATTTTGGGGTTAAGGCTAGGAGTTTTTTTACTTCTTTTTCTGCTACGGTTTCTATGTT
>JABMRT010000229.1 GCA_013202295.1 Candidatus Zhuqueibacterota bacterium | reverse complement strand
GGGACAATTCATGAATTGTCCCTACAGATATCATAAAGGGAGTTCAAATGAAAGCTGCAGTTTTATCTGAATTTGGCAAATTCTCCTGGCAGGACGTTCCCATCCCAATCATAAAAGACAACGAAGTGCTGGTCAAGGTGGGCTATGCGGGAATCTGCGGCAGTGACATGCATGTATTTCACGGTGATTTCAAGCAGAGAACGCCAGTTCCGTTTATTCCCGGGCATGAGTTTGCCGGTGTAATTTCAGAGATCGGTCAGAAAGTTAAATCCCATCAGGTTGGAGATCATGTCGCTGTAGATCCCATCATCTGGTGCGGGCAATGTGCTGCCTGTCAGATTGGACACTATCCAGCCTGTTCATCCCTCAAATTGATTGGTATTGACATGGATGGCGGATTTGGAGAATATGTGGCTGTTCCTGAGATTAATTTGTACAAGTTACCGAAGGATCTTTCCCCCCGGAATGCTGCTCTGATAGAGATCTATTCAATCGGATTTCATGCATGCAATCGGGTCGGATTGAAGCAGGATGATACGGCTGTCATTTGGGGATCCGGCAGAGTCGGGCAGAGCATCCTACAGGCTGCGCGAACGATAACGCAAAATCAGATCTTTTGTGTGGATGTGCTGGATTCACGGCTTGAGATTGCAAAACAAACTTACTCTGATGTGACCACTATTAATTTAAAGGAGCAAGATCCCATCTCAATTATCAAGGATGTTACGAATGGTCGAGGTGTGGATGTGGCATTTGAGGCTGTGGGGCATGCGGTTTCCGTTCCTGATAGACCCAATCCGGTTCGGGGATGTGTTCAGACTATACGGGGGGCAGGGACAGTGTGTGTGTTGGGGCTGGGAGATGAGCCTTCTCCCATCTTGATGAAAGAACTGATCTGGAAAGAAGCGAAGATTGTGACGTCACGGGTGAGCCATGGGGAATTTAAAGAAGCTATTCAGCATTTGCAGGAGGGGCATCTTAAACCAGAAGCGCTGATCTCTGTAGAGTTTCCAGGATCGGAAATCCAAAATGCATTTGAGCTGTTAGAGAAAGAGCCTGAGAAGTATTTGAAGGTGTTGTTGAGGATTTCGTAATTTAATCAGACATTATCCCCATCTTCTATTTGCATATTCATATTGTTGGGTCAAGGCCCAATCTATATACTAAAAGAAATGTTGCACATATCAGGGGTGTACTGCACTTTGTCCAATTCATGTATATGGAGAAACACTACCAATCAATGGGGAAATAATCTTTCAGAAACTGTCCGCACCAATGCTTGCCCGTGTTGATCCCGTCAAAAAAAGGATCACACACACGCGCCGCACCATCCACAATATCCAGAGGCGGCTGAAAATCGTGTAACTCCTCTTTTAATTTAGCGAGCTTCACAGGATCTTCATCCGTGACCCATCCTGTATCCACTGCATTCATAAAAATACCGAACTTCGCAAGGTTGCTGGCTGACGTATGGGTGAGCATGTTAAGCGCGGCCTTGGCCATGTTGGTGTGCGGATGACGTGAACCCTTCTTGAATCGTAGGAATTTGCCCTCCATCGCAGATACATTTACGATATGTTTCTGGCCCGTGCTCTCCCGCTTCATCATGGGAATCAAGCGATTGCAAAGCACAAAAGGTGCAATGGAATTGACCAGTTGGAGCTCAAGCATTTCTGCCGTGGGAATCTCACCCAATCGCAAACGCCAGCTGTTGGTCTCCCGAAGATCAACCTGCTGTAAATCGGCATCCAGTTTCCCCTTGGGGAAAATCTCCTCCACGGAAATCGTATGATCATAGGAATACGGAATCTGGGAAAGTTGAGCAGAGGCCCGCAAACCAATGCCGGGCATGTGGCCGTTCCACGACACGGGCAGCGCGGATTCATCGGAAACATCCGGTGTGGCAAATGAATTGAGTTGTTGTGTGCAGGACTGATAATGGGTCAGCAGGAATTGAACCGCATCCGGAAGTTCCACATGCGATTTCATTTCATTTTCCATCAAATGCGAATAAAATCCCGGAGGGCGGCGTACGGTTTGCGCGGCATTGTTGATGAGGATATCCAGCCGGTCGTAGTTCTGATCGATAAAACTCGTAAAAATTTCTACACTGGGTGTATGTCTTAAATCCAATCCATACACCTGGAGACGATCTTTCCACTCAGGATAATCCTCCTCACGGGAATAGCGCATGGCTGCATCCACTGGGAATCTTGTGGTTGCGATCACACGGGCCCCTGCGCGCAGCATCATCAAGGTTGCCTGATATCCGATTTTTAAGCGTGAGCCTGTGATCAATGCAACCTGCCCATCAAGCGGAGCCGTTTGAAAGCGTTTTTGATAATTAAACTCAGCGCACTTCGGACACATGCTGTCATAGAAAAAGTGGAGTTTTGTAAATTCATCCTTACACACATAGCAATTTCTGGGAGAGTTTAACTCCAGAGCTTTCCCATTGTTTTCTACCTGCCCATCTGAAATCTGTTTGGGTGCTTTATAAACAGAGGCTTCACGTACGCTTCGAATGCCTGTTTCAGCTCTGGCTTTGCGTTCCTGTTTTGTGATCATGCGCCGCTTGGCCTGTTGTTTTGCCTTGTTCCGTTTTTTGATTTCTTCCCGATCGGGGCGTGAAATTTCACCTGCCGCTTTCAGAAGAGAAATCCTCTCTTCGTTCGACAACTCCATCAATGCCTCATGATCCAGGGTGAAATCCTGCAACAATGAAATCGCTCTTTGTATTTCTTCGGGAGTGTATTTAATTTTATTGTCTTGCGCCAAGTTACAATATCCTGTCTTAAATGCCACTTCTTCATTAGAAGGCGGGTACATTGTACAATATTTTGTGAAAAGATGCCAGAAGACTTTTATATCCAATGCACTGTGGTTTGTGGATGAAGCTGAAGTAAAAGAACAGGAGAAATATCTGAAGGTATTGTTGAAGATTTTATCGTAGTCTTTGTCATTTAGATTCCTGCGAAGCAGGTGAGAAATCTCATGAAGACATCCTCCTTCCTCGGCTTGCGCCGAGGGTCCTCCTTCAAAGGAGGATGCCCCAATCTCCCTTCGAAGGCGACCGTAGCGAGTAGTTTTTCACGAACGAAGGAAGTGCCTGTGGTAGAGATCTGGAGTTGCTATATTTTAGTGGACACACAGTTAAGAGCGTTTTATATTAGAGAACTTAACCAGGAGTGTTCACATGACACAATCAAAGCCAAGACGTACCTTTACGCAAGAATTCAAACTCGAGTCCGTTCAGTTCGCCCTGAACAGTGAGAAGCCAGTATCTCAAGTGGCCCGAGACCTTGGAATAAAGGAGAACAATCTCAGACGTTGGATCAATGAATATCGTGAAGATCCAGAGCATTCCTTTCCAGGACAAGGCCATCTTAAAGAATCTGAAAAGGAACTTCATGAGCTAAGAAAAAAACTGGCTGATGTCAAAATGGAGCGCGACATCTTAAAAAAAGCCTTGGCCATTTTCTCAAAACCGCCCCATTGAAATACGAATTTATTATGCAACATACACATGTATTTCCAATCAAGAAAATGTGCCGAGCCTTCAAAGTAAGTCGGGGCGGTTATTATTCATGGCTTAATCGGCCAACAAGTTCACATACTCTGAGAAACGAAGAAATACTAAAGAGAATCAAAATGATCCATTCTGAATCACATTGTATTTATGGTAGCCCACGTATCACAGATACTCTCAAAGCAGAAGGCTTTAAGGTCAGTCGACCTCGAGTGGCCCGTCTCATGCGTCAGTATGGGATCCGAGCAAAAACAGTTCGTAAGTTCAAAATCACTACACAAAGTGATCATCACTTTCCGATATCACCGAATCTTTTAGAACAAGACTTCAGCGCTGAACGATTTGGTACTGTATGGACATCAGATATCACCTACATCCGAACAAGTGAGGGTTGGCTTTATCTGACGATTATTCTTGACCTTTATAATCGCCAGATTGTCGGATGGTCAATGTCCAGCGGTCTTACGGCTATGCAGACAGTTATACCGGCATTATGTATGGCATTTAATCGCCATAAGCCTTTACCCGGCTTGATCTTCCATTCGGATCGAGGTGTTCAATATGCCTGTCAGAAGTTCAGAGATCAACTTGCAAAATACCATTTTGTTCAGAGCATGTCAAGTATAGGCAACTGTTATGATAACGCTGTCTCAGAAAGTTTTTTCAGTACACTTAAGAAAGAACACGTGTATCATTATCAGTATAGAACACATAATAATGCGAAGCAGTCTATATTTCAGTATATCGAAGTATTTTACAACAGGATCAGAAAACACTCAACTCTCGGGTACCTTTCACCGGTTGAGTTTGTTAAACTGAAAATGGCTGCATAACCTTAACTATGTGTCCACTTTTCTATTGCAAGTCCAATCCTCGCC
>JABMRT010000228.1 GCA_013202295.1 Candidatus Zhuqueibacterota bacterium | reverse complement strand
TACTCGCAGAGCAAATCAAAGCCGATCTATCGTATCAATCAGATCCCGGAAAGGGATCACGTTTTCAGATCATTTGCAAAAAACAATGAGCAATCACATCATTCCCGATTGGGAAAACAAAACATCGAAACACAGGAGAAATAATATGATCAAGATCAAATCAGTTACATGGATCACCTTGCTGCTGACCTTATTGTCGATGAATGCTTTCGCCGGCGATGTGGATCTCAAACCCATCCCGCTTGAATTGCCCAAGCCTATGTTTGTGGGCACACCTCAAAATCTGAACGTGCCGAATCTTGAAAAACCGCTCGGCGAAGCACGCCCCGATTTTCTCGCACCGGCTGGGACGCAAAATGTCGCTTTGGACAAATCCGTCATTTCGACTGATGACTTTCCGATTATCGGAGAGATTGAAATGATCACTGATGGCGACAAAGATGCCGCAGACGGCAGCTACGTTGAACTCGGCCCCTTTGTCCAGCATGTGACCATTGACCTTGAAGCCAAACATACGATTTACGCGGTAGTCATCTGGCACTTTCACAAACAGGCGCGCGTTTATTTTGACGTGATTGTACAGGTCTCAAATGATCCGGAATTCAAGGACGGCGTGACCACAATTTTCAACAACGATCACGACAACACATCCAAGCTCGGCAAAGGCAAAGACATGAATTATGTCGAAACCGCTGAAGGCAAGCTGATCGATGCCAAGGGCGTTGAAGGTCAATATGTCAGGTGCTTCAGCCGGGGCAACAGCAACAATGATTTAAATCACTACATCGAAGTCGAAGTCTTCGGCAAACCGGTCAAGTGATCGCCAAAATCAAAAAACCACTTTTTTTTATTTTCATCATTTTGATCGCGGCAGGCTTTCGCCTGCCGCATCTTTCCATTCGCCCTTTGCATACTGATGAGGCAGTGCACGGAATTAAGTTCGGCACACTGCTTGAAGATGGTAAAACGATCTACGATCCTGTGGAATATCACGGCCCCACCCTAAATGTCCTAACTTGGATTCCCGCTAAAATTCTTGGACAGAATACCCTGCTCAATGTAAATGAAACCACATTACGGATCGTTCCAGTTGTATTTGGAATCTTTCTGATAGCCCTAACGTTTTGGCTCGTGCCTGGCCTCGGATGGCCCGCTGTGTTAGCCGCTTCGCTTTTCATGGCTCTCTCCCCCGCGCTCACCTTTTACAGTCGCTATTACATTCAGGAAATCCTGCTCGTCTGTTTTTCGATGGGATGGATCGCCTCTGTATTCCGCTATTCCCTATCCAGAAAATGGGGATGGATCGTGCTCTCCGGTCTTTTTTTCGGATTGATGCATGCCACCAAAGAAACATGCATCATCACTTGGTGGGCTGCCGGATCGGCACTGTTGATTCTCTATTTAATAAAGAATGAATTTACACCCTCTTTCCAAAAACCCGAAAAGAGATCATGGATTCATTTAAGTTTGTTCTTTATTGTCTCGGCAATCACATCCATATGGTTCTTCTCATCCGGATTCACCCACCCGCATGGTATCCTGGATTCGATCACGACCTATCCCAACTATTTCTTCAGAGCCGGGCAGAATCTGTTTCATAATCATGGATGGAGCTATTATTTCCGCCGCCTCTTCTTTTTCGCATCTGGAGGAAAATTCTGGAGCGAGTGGCCGGTTGCTCTACTCGCCATTGTGGGATGGATTCACACATTTCGAAACTGGAAAGCGCCAAATAAGCAAAATTCTCTCGTCCAGTTCATCGCAATCTATGGGATTTTATTGACCGGAGTCTATGTCGTTATCCCATATAAAACACCCTGGTCCATGCTGAGTTTTTATCATGCATGGATACTTCTCGCCGGCATCGGTTTCGCAGTTTTTATAAAATGGACAGAGAATTCCCGAACACACAGAATCGCATTCATCCTCTTGTGTTTTATAGGAACCGGACATCTTGGTTATCAAGCCTGGGTAGCCAATTTCAGGGATCATTCCAGCCCCGACAATCCATACGTCTATTCCCATCCAACGGAAGATGTTTTCAAGATCGTGGATCATGTGATAAGCGCATCAGATGAAATTGGACAAACTCCGGATTGGCCAATGCACGTCATCATTTCCAATCACGAATACTGGCCACTGCCCTGGTATTTACGCGATATGAATTTCATCGGCTGGTATGGAGCCATTCCTGAAAATTGGACACCTGCACCAATCCTGCTATTTTCACCGGAATTCGAAGACCGGATCATCCAAAAATTGTATACAGAGGCCGAACCTGGCCAACGTCATCTGTATGTCCCACTGTTCGATGAGAATTTGGAACTCCGTCCCGGTCAAATAATTCGTGGATATATCCGTTACGATTATTTAAACAAATCCTCATCCCGAATAGAATCAGGGGATGAGGACATCCACTGAGAAAAGGATTTGTCATTACAATCCATCCACAACAAAATCCCCTAACCACTCTAGCGACAGACCAACTCGAAGGCGTCTGGCGTTTCGCCCATCAGGCCATGCATACCCACTTCGAAATCTGGATCGTTCACCCCGACGGCATCTACGCCGAACAGACCGCTCGAAACGCCTTTCAGAATTTAAATGCTCTGGAACAGAATCTAAGCCACTTCATCCCCAACAGCGATATTTCCCGCTTGAACACCGCACCCGTGAACCAGTCGATTCGATTGAATGATGAGACCATCCGCTGCTTAACACACGCGGTAACTTTGAATAAAATCTCCAAAGGCACCTTTGATATAACCATTGGCCCACTTGTGAATTTATGGAAAACGGAAGGGCACCCTTCTGAAAAGCCAATCAGGGAGGCAATACGCTGTATCGGAATGAAACACTTGCGAATCGATACAAAGGAGAATACGGCAGCCAGAATCTGCGATGGATTGCAAATCGATCTCGGTGGCATCGGCAAAGGTTTTAGTGTGGATCACATGGCCGAACAGTTGAAGGAATGGGACATCGAGCACGCCCTGATTCACGGTGGCGCGAGTTCAGTCAGAGCATTCGGCAAACCGGAAGGGCATCAAGGTTGGCCTGTTCAGATCAGCAGTCCTTCAGGAGAAAATATTCTCTCTCAATTTGTGTTGCGGGACGAAGCAATGGGCGCGTCTGGACTGGTCAAGGGTGCACACATCATCGATCCCAGAACAGCACGACCTGTTTCACATCATCGTGCCGCATGGGTTCGCAGTTCATCCGCCACCGAGGTGGACGGTTTGTCAACCGCATTCATGATTCTGCAATCGGAACAGATCGATAAAATTATAAGGAATGGTTTAGAGATCAGTGCGTGGATCATCGATGATAAAGATATGAGCAAACAGTTCGGAAAATGGAAAAAGCATTAATTCATTGAGATGTTTTCAACATCCTTTTAATCTTTTTAAGTTCTTTGACAACCGAGAAAACAGCTCTAAACAGTGAAAGCCGACTATCCGGGTCCGAGGTCCAGTGGATGGGAAATTCTTGAATTGGAATATCTGCCATACCAGCGCGACAGATGATCTCAATGTCGAATATGAATCCTTCTGTTTCACACATGCCGTAAAGTTGGCGGGCAATCTCCCCGTTGTAGAACTTGAGTCCGCATTGCGTATCCGTGAGATGAGAAGGCACATGCAGATAGAGACGGAGAATATGCCGGAACAGTGATGAACTGATCCGCCGCATCATACTTTGAGGATGGAGAATTTGACTTTCAGTGAGATAACGCGATCCATGTGCAATCTTGCACTGACCGGATCGGATCAAATCTAAACCTGCCAGAATATCCTCATAGGGAATGCACGAGCCACTATCAAGGAAGAGTACAATCTCACCCCGGGCGCGCATCATCCCGGTCTTGACCGCAAACCCTTTGCCACGATGTTGTGGATTCTCAATAACGTCGAGCTGTACGGAATCCGGTACGGATAAAGTCCGGGCAGTTTGAACCGTCTCATCCTCACTGCCATCATCCACGACGAGGATCTCGCCTTGCAGGTTGTGACGCAAGAGAAAATCAACGGCCTCCCGAATATCCTGACCGATCTTCTGACTCTCATTTAAGGCTGGGATGATAATTGACAAATCCATAATCATAATGTATCAAAATCGCAGCATCAAACCAAATTAGTTTTTTATGAGGTGGAAAGGATCGAATCCTTTAATTGGGATGAAGTTTTTTTACAATTTAGTGTTTGCTTCAAATAGATATAGTTTCTAAGTTTGAATATCGGAATTGAACCTGATTAATTCATAACAACACGGCTCACCTATCTTGAGGGAGGAATCATGAAAAAGGGAATCACCACACAGTTGAGCACCATGATGTTCCTCCAGTTTTTTGTATGGGGAGCATGGTATGTCACAATTGGAATTTACATGAGCCACCATGGCATGAACAAGTTAGTTCATTGGCCTTATACGATGAATGCAGTGGCCGCAATAGCAGCGCCCTTTTTTCTAGGCTTGATTGCGGACCGTTTCTTCAATGCTGAACGCGTACTCGGTGTTTTACATCTGCTCGGCGGTGTCATCATGCTGTTAACCCCGATGTTTACGACAAATCCTGTACTCTTCATCGCCATGCTCCTGCTCTACAATTTGTGTTACATGCCCACACTGGGATTAACCAATTCTGTTGCTTTCCAGAACATTGAGGATCAGGAAAAGCAGTTCCCCCTGATTCGTGTGTTCGGTACAGCCGGCTGGATTATCGCAGGATTGTTCATCAGCTTTATCTTAGTCCGTTTCACAGGCATAGATAGTGTGACAAGTAAAAACATTCTGCCCGAAACAACGCGATTACCCTTATATACAACAGGGATTGCGAGTATCCTCCTGGGAATTTACAGTTTCACACTTCCCAAAACACCGCCCCAAGCGGCAGGTCAGCCATTCTCCGCTCGAAACATATTGGGTGTGGATGCCTTCAATCAGCTTAAATCCAAGCCCTTCTTCGTCTTCCTGACCAGTTCATTCCTGATCTGCATTCCGCTGGCTGCTTACTATAATTTCGCACCTATCTTTATAGAAGCTTCAGGTTTTAAAAATCCCGCTGCAACCATGACTATCGGTCAGATGTCTGAAGTCATCTTCATGCTGCTCATGCCCTTCTTCTTCGCGCGTCTCGGTGTTAAGAAGATGCTGCTCGTGGGAATGGGTGCATGGGTGCTGCGATACGCACTCTTTGCGGTGTCCGCTCCGGCCAGCGTTGTCTGGATGATCCTCACCGGAATCGCACTGCATGGTATCTGCTATGACTTCTTCTTCGTCACCGGTCAAATCTATGTGGATAAAAAATCCTCACCCGAGATTCGCAGTCAGGCACAGGGCATGCTCGTTCTCGTGACCTATGGATTGGGCATGTTCATCGGTGCTCAGATCGCAGGATGGTTATTCAATCGCATGGTCACGACCAATACAAGTTCCCTGCTTCAGCAATGGCAGGTCTTCTGGTGGGTGCCCGCCGGATTTGCAGGTGTTGTTATGCTTATATTTGGCCTGTTGTTTCATGATAAAGCTGCCGATAAACAATCATAATTTTTATTAATCTAACTGGAGGGAAACCATGCAAAAAATGACACCAATCGTCGCACTGTCCTGCGTTTTCATGCTGGCCTGCTGTTTTGTGATTTTTGGCGCCACAGCCAACGACTTGGTGGCCAAATTGGGCCTGACTGACAAGCAGTGGAGCCTTGTGCCAGCTCTGTTTCTGTACACAGCCTGCATCGTTCAGTTTTTTATTGGTGCTATCACCGATAAAGTCGGGCACAAACCCGTCGCGATTATCGGTTTCATCGTCACCGCAGCGAGCATGTTTTTAATCACAGGAGCAAACAACGTCTCAATGCTCTATATTGCTGCGTTTTGTTTGGGAATCGGGGCCATGAGCCTGAACACTGTCGGCAACACCATCATCCCGCAGGTACTGTTCGATGGCAATGATCCGGCCCGTGCCAGCAACTTCGGCAATGGATTCTTCGGCCTCGGCCTCATGGTAACACCGCTGATTATCAAATATACGCCGTCCATTCAAACCGGCTTAATCATTTTGGCCAGCATGAATGTGTTGTTCCTGATTTTAGCGCTGACTGCAGAATATCCCAAAGCCCAGCTTGGATACAAATTTAAAACCGCACTCAGCCTTCTCGGTCAGGGTCCGGTACTGATTGCTGCATTGGCCCTGCTCTGTTATGTCGGGCTCGAAAATTCCATGAGTAACTGGACTTCCCGCCTCATGAATGAGCTGTATACCACATCCGGTGCTGTTGATCCAGCCAAAAGTGCGGCCACCATTCTATCTGTTTTTGGCCTCTCGATCATGATTGGGCGGTTTATCGCTTCTGCCATAAAAAATCTTACCGCCATCGGCATCAAACTGCTGGCAGTCGCATCAGCCATATCCATTGTCACTCTGCTCTCGCTCTATATGGCTAAATCACCGGCCCTGGCAATCGTCGCCGTCATTCTGACCGGATTCGCATTCGCACCGGTTTTCCCGACCGTCCTGGGTGTGACCTTCAGTCAGTATGAACCGCAGTATTACGGTTCGATCTTCGGAATCATTTTCGCAGTTGGCCTTTTCGGTGGCGGCCTGCTTCAGAATGTGATCGGATCAATGGCTGGTGAAACGGTTCAGTCGGGATTCATTGTCTTGACCATTACCGCAGCGGCCATGCTGGTTGTTGCCCTTCTCATGGGTAAAGTTAAAAAGCCGGCCAGTTGATAGATTGTTTTCTTTGAGAATTTCTCCCCCTTAGTGAGGGGGAGAATAAAGAATCATTAACGGAATTATCTTTAGTTTTAAATATCAACATAAGAAAGAGGAGGAACGATAAATGTCAAAAAAACGACTTGGCGTCGGTATGATCGGAGGCGGATTTGTGGCTCAATTTCACATCCGCTCGTGGATCTCGGTTCGAGACGCAGATATTAACGGTGTGGTTGCGAAAACTATGGATGAAGCCCAGGAAGCCGCAGCCGTGATTAAGGATTTAAATGTCGGCGAAGGCAAGGTCTATCAATCCGTAACGGATATGGTGGCCAGCCCGGATATTGACGCACTCTGGGTCTGTGCACCCAACTTCACACGCATTGATATTATGGAAGAAATTGTCGCGGCCATTGAATCGGGCAAAGGCACACTCATCGGTGTGGCCTGTGAAAAACCACTGGGACGAAACGTCAAAGAAGCCCGTAAAATGTTCGAACTCATTCAGAAAGTCGGACTGCTGGATGGGTACCTAGAAAATCAGGTCTTCTCTCCCGCGGTCACTCGCGGACGTGATATCGTGTGGGCGCGCGGCGTACCTGCCACGGGCCGCCCTTATCTTGCACGAGCAGCTGAAGAACATGCGGGACCGCATATGCCCTGGTTCTGGGAAGGTGAACTGCAGGGTGGCGGCGTACTCAATGACATGATGTGTCACTCCGTTGAAGCAGCCCGTTATCTTCTGACTCCTCCGGGTGCAAAACGATCTGTGTTGACTCCCACCAAAGTCACAGCCTACACCAACTGTCTGAAGTGGCAGCGTCCGAAATACGCAGACATTCTCGCGAAGAACAGCGGCGGCAAGACCGATTATGTGAACCGTCCGGCAGAGGACTTCGCGCGGTCTCTCGTGGAATATGTCGATCAGGACGGCAATCAGCTTGTCGTCGAAACCTCCACATCCTGGTGTTACATTGGCGCGGGATTGCGGCTTTCCATGGAACTGCTCGGCCCCGAATATTCAATGCAGATTAATTCTTTGGATTCGGATTTGAAGGTTTTCTTCAGCCGCGAAGTCTCGGGCCAGGAAGGTGAAGATCTGGTTGAAAAGCAGAATTCTGAGACGGGATTAATGCCTGTAGTGGCAAACGAAGGCAATGCCTATGGATATGACACAGAAGATCGATACATGGTGGATTGTTTTCTTAAAGGCAAACGCCCTGAAGAAAATTTTGAGGATGGCGTCAATGTCACCGAACTGCTCATGACCGCTTACATGAGTGCCGAACAGGAAAAGACCATCCCCTTCCCACCGCCTGGACTTGAGGATTTTGTCCCGGCTGTCGCCAAGGGCGAATGGAATCCGAAGAAGAAGTAACTGACGAACAGTACAATAAACTCTTCAGACCTGTCAGGTTTCCAAAACCTGACAGGTCTCTTTTTATTCCCCGTTCGCCGTTCCACTTTTCCCTTTCGTTAGGTCCTTTTTAACTTGACTTTCCATAACGATTTACTTAGCATTATACAATTGTCATTGCATAAAATTGGATTATTGCATTTCTAATTTTATCTATTTTTCAAATACCGGAAAAGCAAACGCATGAGCCGGAACCTGTTATTTTCTAATCTACTGATCTTGTTTATTTCTCAATCCTCGTTACTCTTTCCACAAACAATCGGCTTTCGCGGTCAATTGTCGGGATGGGCTGGTGTCAGCAATCCTGAGGATTGGAACGCAACAGCAGGGTCACGTTATGTCCCTGAATTGAGCGGACAGTGGAAATCCGTTGATTTCGAAACCTCTGTCAATGGGTATTGGACACAAAACCGGATAAACGGCGATTGGCTCGAAGCGGATAGCGAGACCAAGCCCTACCGCATGTGGGTTAGATTTTCACAGAACCAATGGGAGATCCGCGCCGGATTGCAAAAAATTAACTTCGGTTCTGCCGCCATGCTGCGCCCGCTCATGTGGTTCGACCGCATAGATCCCCGCGATCCGCTGCAAATGACCGACGGCGTCTGGGGCGTGTTGGGACGGTACTACTTCCAGTCCAACGCCAACATCTGGCTGTGGGGATTACTTGGAAATGATGATCCAAAAGGCTGGGAGGTGTTCGGCTCCGATAAGAACATCCCTGAATTTGGAGGTCGGATTCAAGTTCCAACATCTCAAGGCGAAGTCGCTTTTACCCTTCATCATCGAGAATCCTCATTGATGAATAGTCACTTGATCAATCTCTACACTGGAATTCGATGTCCAATATCCTGTTTGCCTCCTAATATTGAGAATCGCTTTGCTCTTGATGGTAAATGGGATATAGGCCCCGGAATCTGGTTTGAAGGAGCATACATCAATCAAGATTTCCCTTTTGAATATTACTTGTCAAATCAGCATATGCTGACAATCGGTATGGATTATACATTGGGGCTGGGAAATGGTTTACATGCCATGGTAGAACACTTGTATATCGAATTCTCGGAGGAAGCATTTAGCAAAGGACAATGTGCAAGATTTACAGCATCTTCTATCAGCTATCCAATAGGTCTTCTGGATCAGATATCCGCTATGTTCTACTATGATTGGGACAATGAAGAATTGTACCGTTTCATAAATATACAGAGAATGTATGATCGCTGGAGTCTGTATCTCATGGCATTCTGGAATCCTGACACCTTCAATCTGCCTCAGATGAACCAGGCACACACCTTTTTCGCTGGAAAAGGAATCCAGTTCATGATTGTCTTTAACCACTAAATTTTAACCGGACTGATCGGTTTATTATGTATTCTCCCTTTCAGGGGAGATCCTCGGCACCTGTCCTGAGCGAAGTTGAAGGATCGCCGAGGTAGAGGGGTGTTTTAGTAAAGCTTTTCACGGAGGAAAAAAATGAACAACGGTCACATTATAAACATCGAAGGGCTCATCAAGCGCTTCCCTGTTGGCAGCGGATTTTTTACAGCGTTGGATGGAATTGATCTTTCCTTCGGCAAAGGCGAGTTTGCCGGATTGGTCGGCCCCAGTGGTTCAGGCAAAACCACACTTCTCAATATTATAGGTTCGTTAGATTCTCCGTCTGAAGGCAAAGCCACTGTGATGGGACAATCTGTAGGCGAGCTGTCGCACAAAAAAGCAGCCGATCTTCGAAACCACAATCTGGGATTCATATTCCAAACCTATAACCTGCTTCCAGTCTACACCGTATTTGAGAACGTGGAGTTTCCACTGCTCCTTTTGAAAATGGATAAAGTCAAACGTAAAAAAGCCGTGATGGATGCACTTGATTGGGTCGGATTGACGGATAAAGTCAAGTCTCGGCCGAAACAGCTTTCAGGAGGGGAATCACAGCGCGGGGCCATCGCCCGTGCCATGGTCAAACGTCCCCAAATCGTTCTGGCAGATGAACCCACCGCCAACCTGGATTCCGAAAACAGCCATCACATACTTCAAACCATGGAGAAGCTAAATCAGGATTTGGAAGCAACCTTCATCTTCGCAACCCATGATGACAAAGTGATCCAATATTTAAAGCGAAAAATTTCTTTAGCGGATGGTAAAGTCATCAATGATGAATTAACACCCAACAGAACTTAGGAGGGTAAAACAATGATCGCCTTAAAATTAGCCTTCCGTAACCTAATCGGCGCAGGGCTTCGCACCTGGCAGAACGTCTTCGTCCTCTCACTCGCTTTTGTCGTCATTATCTGGCACCGGGGTATCATCGATGGATGGGATCATCAGGCCAAAAGAGACATGATTGCCTGGGACGTCGCCGGCGGACAATATTGGCACGAAGCCTATGATCCGTATGATCCGTTTACAATTCAGGATAGCCACTCCCCCCTACCCACAGTCTGGCAAGAGATGATTGATCAGGATAAGATTACTCCAATCCTGATCGCCCAGGCCACGATTTATCCTGACGGCCACATGTTAAACGTAAAGCTGAGCGGCATCGATCCGTATCAAAATATCCTGAAAATTCCCACACAAGAATTAGAAGTGGAAGGAGAAGATATCCCCATTCTGTTGGGAACGCGAATGGCAAAAAGCACACAATTAGCAAAAGGAGATCTGGTAACCATCCGCTGGCGGGACGCGAATGGCACATTCGATGCGGCTGAAGCTAAAATAGCGGGTATTTTCAAGACAAACCTCCCGACAGTAGATAACGGTCAGATTTATGTTCCTCTGGAACGACTACGGCAAATGATGCAGATGCCGAACGAGGCAAGCATTGGTATCAAAGCAGTAAACTTGGAAGAGCCGCTGCCTCAATCTGGATGGATATTTAGGGACCAGCAGTATCTGCTTGCAGACATCAATGCAATTCTGGAGAAGAAACGCGTAGGCGGATCGATTCTTTACTTCATTCTAATGAGCCTCTCGATGCTGGCCATTTTTGACACACAGGTACTCTCTATTTTCAGACGGCAAAAAGAGATCGGCACGCACATTGCGCTCGGTATGACACGGGGCCAGGTCATCCAGCTATTCACCATCGAGGGTGCCATGCACTCCATTCTTGCGGCAGGTGTCGCCGCGATTTATGGCATACCATTGCTGACCATGCAGGCGAAGAACGGATTTGCGATGCCCGCATCTGCAGACGATTACGGGCTGGCCATCTCCGAAAAAATATTTCCGGTTTACAGCGCCCAATTAATCCTCGTCACTGTGTCGCTGGTTTTTATCACTGCAACCATCGTCAGTTTTTTACCGGCGCGTAAAATTGCGAAAATGAACCCCACCGACGCGATTAAAGGAAAATTACAATGATACGCTTTTTATTTAAGGGTTTGTTACGGGATCGCCACCGCAGTCTCTTTCCTGTGATCACGATCTCAATCGGCGTTCTGTTTACCGTGCTTTTACAATGTTGGATTACAGGAATTCTGGGAGATATGATCAACACCAACGCCCGATTCTCGACGGGTCATGTGAAGATCACGACGCGTGCCTACGCCGAGAACGCGGATCAGCTTCCCACAGATCTCGCCATGATCGGCGCCGAGGAAATGCTGGCAAATCTCAAACAGGATTATCCTGACATGGATTGGGTTCCACGCATCCAGTTTGGTGGTCTGCTCGATGCCCCGGATGAAAATGGAGAAACCCGGACACAGGGCACAGCCTTTGGAATGGCCGTCGATCTCTTATCCGAGGAAACACAGGAGATTAATCGGCTCAATCTTGCGGAAGCGCTCATACAGGGAAGTATGCCGAATGAGAGTGGTGAAATCCTTCTCAGTGACGATCTGGCACAAAAGCTCGAAGTTGCCCCCGGACAGACAGTCACCTTGCTGAGTTCGACCATGTATGGCAGTATGGCCATGTATAACTTTCGCGTAGCCGGAACCGTAAAGTTTGGTGTTTCTGCTTTGGATCGCGGCGCAATGATTCTGGATATTTCCGATGCACAATTGGCTTTGGACATGATGGATGCCGCCAGTGAGATATTGGGCTTCAATCAAATTGGATTATACAACAACGAAGAAGCAACCGTTCTGGCGACATCCTATAATGAAGCGGTTGTCGATGATAAGGATGAATTCGCGCCTGCCATGTTACGCCTCAGGGACCAGAATGATCTCGCTTCCATGCTGGACTATATACAATCCTTTGTGACGATGTTTATCTCTATCTTTATCCTGGCCATGGGCATTGTACTCTGGAACTCGGGATTGATTGGCGGCATCCGGCGCTATGGCGAAATTGGCATACGGCTCGCTATCGGAGAATATAAGGGGCATATTTACAGGTCCATGATCGGCGAATCCGTGCTAATCGGATTGTTTGGATCATGCATCGGCACGGCCCTTGGTTTGGGAGTGGCCTGGCTTCTCCAGACCTATGGATTCAGTGTGGGCGATTATATGAAAAATGCGACCATCATGATGCCCAATACTTTCCGGGCGCAAATCACTTCCACAGCCTATTACATCGGCTTCATTCCGGGATTATTCGCAACCATTCTCGGAACCAGTCTGTCCGGCGTGGGTATTTACCGCCGCCAGACCGCACAACTCTTTAAAGAATTGGAAGCATAATCATGGATGGCCGGGGAGAGCCGCTTACCACTAACCTCTCACCGCTTACCAGTTAAAGGGAGTCCACAAATGCAACACAAGATATTTTTTCTTTTAGGATTATTCGGAATCACATCTGCCTTCGCACAGTATCCATTCGGAGAGGAAATTCTCAACCGGATCGACATGAACATGAGCTCTAAAAACCGGAAAGTCGTCTCAAAGATGGTCATTCACGGACGCAGAGGCAGCCGCACCATTGAGTCGCAATCGTGGGTGGAAGGCACGGACAAGTCTTTTACGGAGTATCTTGCACCCGCTCGTGAAAAAGGCACCAAGATGCTGAAGCTCGAAGATCGCTTGTGGATTTATTCCCCCTCCACGGATCGCACGATTCAAATCTCCGGCCACATGCTGCGTCAGTCTGTCATGGGCTCGGACCTCTCATATGAAGACATGTTGGAAGACCCCAAGATGACGAATGATTATGAAGCCGTAGTGATTGGTGAAGAAGAGGTAGACGACCGCCTTTGCTGGATCGTAGAACTCACAGCCAAGCACGCGGAAGTCGCCTATCATTTTCGTAAAATGTGGGTCGATCAGAAACGGGATATCCCGATTATGCAGGAACTCATCGCAAAAAGCGGTACACTTTTGAAGCGCATGGAACTCAAAGACGTCACCCTCATGGGCGGCCGCTGGTATCCCAAACGATTTATTTTTAAGGATATGCTAAAATCAGGCAAAGGCACCGAATTTCTTGTAGAATCAATTGAATTTGATGTAGCTATTCCCGGGCATTTATTTACAAAGGCAGCGTTGAGATAAACACTGAAAAACATTATGGAGGTTGTATTTCATCACTCCGCTGGAGGGCCGTGGGGAGGATAAACTCCACCCATCCTGCCGCACTCCTCACGTAATAATAACATAATCCTCCAAGAATTGGCAGCTTATATACACTTCCATGGACCTGCAGATTATATATCCCTTTGGAATCTTCTGATCTAATCCTTGATGAGAGCGTTTTGCATTGTAATATTGATCTTATTTGATGTTTATATTGCACTCATCTTGTATCTATTTTTTATATAAATCAATGGGCGCTTAATGGGTACACGAAATCATGTGAATTACACTTCGTTAATAGTGGTTTGCTTCCCCAAGGGGACGATATTTCTAACTGTGTTGTCAAAATGACAAATCGCCTTAATTCCGTTAATTGAATAGTGTGCATTTGTCAATTATCCCCTAAATTGAATTTAAGCTCAGCTGTTATCATGCTTGATCTTTTTCTTTTTCCTTAGTAAATTTCACTTGAGAAAAAATGGAACAACGGATACATCTTGATCAGCTGACTGAATCCAACGAATGACAAAGTGCTTACTCACACCAACCTCTCTGACAATGTGGTTTTTACTCCAGCCTTTTTCAGAGTGGAGAAAGTTGACATGACGATGAAGTAAAATGGGATTTTTTTGATCATAGAAAATGTCACATGAAAGGTTATATAGCAATAGGTAATGGTCATGAATTGTGGCGAACGAGCAACAAAAGGTATCGGATAATCAAGCTCTATGAAATTTAAAAAGGACATTTTGTATGCAGCCAAACACCGTTAAGCCAAAACATCCTGTAACCTGGGTGCCCACACTTTATTTTTCGGAAGGTCTGCCTTTTGTGGCTACGGCAACCGTTTCGGTTTTAATGTATAAAAGTCTGGGTTTATCGGATGCACAAATCGCACTTTTTACAACACTTGTCATGTGGCCCTGGACGCTTAAACCGCTTTGGGGACCCTTATTGGAAATGTTTAAAACAAAGAAACATTTCGTAATTGCGACCCAGTTTATTGGGGGTATATCTTTTGGCTTATTGGCCTTATCCTTACCATTTGATGGATTTCTGCGATACTCACTGGTTATGTTCGTTATTATTGCCTTCAATTCAGCCACACACGATATTGCGGCAGACGGAATCTATATTAATACCCTTTCACCAAAGCAGCAGGCTCAATATGTGGGTTGGCAGGGTGCTTTTTATAATGTGGCCAAAGTATTCTCTCAAGGAGCCCTTGTTTATATAGCGGGAAAACTGGAACTCACCATCGGTGTAACAGAAGCCTGGATGGTGGTCATGTGTTTGTTCGGTGGGATTCTTATTCTCATGGGCCTATACCATTTAAAAATGCTACCTTCAGGAGGATCATCCAAAGAAATACAAAGTTTTAGTAAAGCTTTTGAGACTTTCGGGGAGGTTGTAAAGACCTTCTTCCAGAAAAAGAACATTCTCTGGGGTATTGCCTTCATCATTCTGTTTCGAACTGCGGAAGGACAATTAACAAAAATAGTCCCGCTGTTTATGAGAGCCACACGAGAGGATGGCGGTCTTGGCCTACTTACTTCGGATATTGGAATTGCATACGGCATATTTGGCTCCGCTGCCTTTATTCTGGGTTCCATAGCAAGTGGTTATTTTGTGGCAAAAAGGGGCCTGAAAAGCTCCATTTTTATTTTATGTATCCTCTTTAACATTCCAGATGTGGTTTATGCTTACTTGGCCTTCTTCGTGCCGAAGAATTTTGCCATTATCTGTGGTGCGATCACCGTTGAATGGTTTGGCTATGGGTTTGGGTTTGTGGGGATTATTCTCTTTATGATGCAACAGATCGCGCCTGGGAAATATAAAATGGCGCACTACGCCTTTGCTACAGCATTAATGAATCTCGGCTTTATGTTACCATCAATGATCAGCGGATATATCAGTGACTTTCTAGGTTACAAGAATTTTTTTCTCTGGGTGATGATTGCCACCATTCCCTCATTTCTAGTGGCCTGGTTTGTCCCATTTAAAGAAGTGGAAAAAGAAGAGATCACGACCTGACAATCTTAAACTGATACACCAATATAATTGGACAGGCAGTGATTTGTGGCAATTTCTTGATTAAAAATTTGAAGAGGGATTATGAAATACGGCTATTTCGATGATAAAAACAGTGAATATGTGATTGAGCGTCCAGACACCCCGGCTTCGTGGACTAACTATCTGGGTGTGAAAGACTTGTGTACAGTGCTTTCGAATAATGCTGGCGGATATTCATTTTATAAATCTACTGAACACCATCGCATCACCCGCTTTCGCCCAAATGGGATTCCTCTGGACCGCCCGGGACATTATGTGTACATACGTGATGACGAGACCGGTGAGTACTGGTCAATTTCATGGCAGCCTGTGGGCAAGGATCTTGTCAAGGCCAAATACATTTGCCGACATGGATTGTCTTATTCCAGATTTCAATGTAATTATCAGGATATCGATGCAGAACAACTGATGTTTATTCCTGTGAATGATGATGTAGAGTTGTGGGATGTTAAACTTAAAAATAAATCCGACAGACCCAGGAAATTGAGTGTATTTTCCTACGTGGAATTTTCATTCCATCATGTAGAGATCGATAATCAAAATTTGCAGATGAGTTTATATGCCAGCGGTTCCAATTATAAAAACGGGATTATTGAATACGATTTTTTCTACGAACCGTGGACCTTCCATTTCTTCGCATCGAATTTTATGCCGGATAGTTATGATTGTGTACGAGACAGGTTTATTGGAAATTACCGTACCGAAACAAATCCCATTGGGATTGAAAGTGGCGTATTGCAAAACAGTGCCGAATTGGGAGGAAATCATTGCGGATCATTGCATAAGCAAATCGTTTTGCAGCCTGGAGCTGAGGAACGCTTCATATTCATGTTAGGTGTCGGTTCCAGGGAAGAGGCCGGACATGCAATAAAGGAAAAATATTCTGATTTTAAAAATGTCGATTCCGCATTTAATGAATTAAAAAAATATTGGGAAGAGAAAAAATCTGTCTTTCAATGCAAAACTCCTCATCAGGGACTGGATTCAATGATTAATACCTGGACCCTGTATCAGGCCGAAACCTGTGTGGTCTGGTCGCGTTTTGGTTCCTTCATTGAAGTGGGCGGCCGTGTCGGGCTGGGTTATCGTGATACATCTCAGGATATCATGGGTGTTGTACATACGAATCCTGAGAAAACAAAGCAGCGTATTATCGAGCTGCTTAAGGGGCATACAAGCATGGGGTATGGCCTGCACCTGTTTGATCCAGAAGTTTTTGAGCCGAAAGAGGACAGACTGCCGGGCGTTAAACTGCCGACCGTCATTCCAACTCCAAGTGCCGATGAAATAGTCCATGGATTGGAGGATGTGTGCGCCGATGACGCCCTTTGGCTCGTTGCGTCAATCTGTGAATGGATTGTTGAAAATGACGCACTCAAATTTTTCGATGAAGTAATCCCCTATGCCGATAAAGGTGAAGGAACGGTTTATGAACATATAACCAAAATTCTGGATTTTTCAGCTGAGTATGTGGGTCAGACGGGAATTTGCCAGGGCATGCGGGCTGACTGGAATGACTGCCTTAATCTGGGCGGCGGCGAGAGCGCGATGGTGTCTTTTATGCACTATTGGACCATTAATATCTTTATTGAATCAGCAAGGCAGTTGGGCCGCAATGATGATGTTAAAAAATACACTATAATGGCTGAAAAGGTGAGAAAGGCTTGTGAAGAGGTGTTGTGGGATGGTGAATGGTATATCAGGGGTTTTACCAAAAAAGGGGTGAAGATTGGCTCAAAAAAAACTGATGAGGGCAAGATATTTCTTAATTCTCAAACCTGGGCGGTTTATTCAGGTGTAGCATCAAATGGTCGCGGATTGAAGTGCATGAACGCTGTTGACATGCATTTATATTCAAAATATGGCTTGCATCTTTTATGGCCGGCTTACTCGAAACCGGATGATGATATCGGTTATGTAACACGTGTATATAAAGGCATTAAAGAAAATGCCGCCATATTCAGCCATCCCAATCCCTGGGCGGTAATTGCCGAGTGCAAACTGGGACGTGGAAATCGGGCGATGAAATTTTATGACTCCATCCTGCCATATAATCAAAATGAGTTGATTGAAATAAGGGAAGCGGAACCCTACTCATACTGCCAGTTCATTATGGGCAAAGACCATACTGCGCATGGTCGGGCGCGGCACCCCTGGCTTACCGGGACAGCATCCTGGTTCTACACTGCGGTTACCAAACATATTCTTGGCATTCAAACAACATACACAGGATTGAAAATTGATCCCTGTATCCCATCAGATTGGGATGGTTTTGAAGTGACGAGAAGGTGGCGGGGTGCAATTTATAAGATTAAAGTAAACAATCGTGCCGCTGTAGAAAAGGGGATTAAATCCATACGATTGAATGGTCAACCTATATCAAATCCTGTCCCAATTCAGAAAGCTGGCACAGTGAATGAATTAAACGTGGAAATGGGATGATATAAATAGGCATCCACAATTTTTTTTATCAAATGTAGACTCTGTAATTTATTCCAAATCCGCCTTAGCTTTAATGGCTCTCTCCACATAAATATCGCCTTTTCAAACATTGCTATACCCGGGCATTTATTTACGAAGGCGGCGTTGAGATAATCACTGAAAAACCTTCGTGAGGTTCTGAACCTCACGAAGGTTTATTTGTAAGCTAAAGGACTCAGTCTCAAAATAGTGCAACATGAATGTATTATAATGTTAATTGCCGTACAGGCTGACTATCCCAAGTTTTACCCAGCAATAAACGGCCATTCACTTTCTTAGATCTTCTTACACCATCAGCACCCCAAACACCCCATTGTTTAAAAAAGAATTTCGTTTTTGTTTTCTCGCACTGTTCTTTAATGTTTAATACCCATTCGGGTTTCATAGGTCTTGCTTTTGGACCTGATTCGCCACCGACAATGACCCAATCAATTCCAGATAAATCAACAATTCCTAAATCTTCCAAGAGTGGTTCAATAGAGAGAAATATTATTTTAGCATCAATACATTTTAAATAATCCAAACGAGGAAATCCAGATAGTCTGTTTTCTGTTGTGACACCAAGCCATGCATTAGCAGGAATTTTCCTTCCTTTAAAGAAATAAAGCATCCGTTCAGCTCTTTTCGTTAATATTTGATAAGTATGTAGAGGAGTTCGTTCAATTATATTAATAACTTTTTCAATATAAGAATCAGGAATATTTTTATGAAAGAGATCACTCATTGAATTAACAAAATACATCGTTGGTTTTTTGCGGCCCAAAGGTTCATTTAAACGATGTGGCTGTAATGTGAGTGAAAACCCATTTTCATAACCCTTCGCCCCCATTGCTTTTAAACGTCGGGCCATAACTTCAGCATAGCAATGATTGCATCCGCTTGAAATCTTTGTACAACCCGTTGTGGGG
>JABMRT010000227.1 GCA_013202295.1 Candidatus Zhuqueibacterota bacterium | reverse complement strand
TTTTCGTCTGGCTGTGGGATTTTGGAGATGGCAATACCAGTATCTTACAGAATCCGTCAAACACCTACAGCACCATCGATTCCTTTGCAGTCACTCTGACAGTCATCGGGCCGGGGGGTGTGGATGTGCTCACCCGCCCGGATTATATTGTAACATCCGGCCTTGCGCCCACTGCAGGCTTTACTGCGGATACCACACACGGTGCGGTTCCATTGCAGGTTAAATTTACAGATGAGTCTATTGGTTTGGTTGATGCATGGTCCTGGGATTTTGGTGACGGGAAAACTTCTGCGGAGCAGCATCCAGTGCATCAATATACAACCGTGGACACCTTCACAGTCAATCTTATTGCATCTGGACAAAGCGGCGCGGACACGCTCGTCAGGCCGGATTACATCACGGTTTTGGAACCGCCTCCGGTCGCGGATTTCACGGCAGACACCACGGAAGGCGCAACACCGTTCGAGGTGCAGTTTACGGACCAATCCTCCGGAATGGTATTATCCTGGCTCTGGGATTTCGGGGACGGCAACACCAGCACGAATCAGAATCCCTCCCATCTGTTTCAGGATGCGGACACCTTTGATGTCACGCTCACAGTCGCTGGTCCGGGCGGTGAGGACACAAAAACCAGAACAGCGTACATCATCACATCCGATCCTTCGGGCGTGGACAATCAGAACAACCGGATCCCGGCCGAATTCGCTCTCCTGCAGAATTATCCGAATCCCTTCAACGCATCCACGACCATCAACTATGCCGTGCCGGAGCCCAGTGAGATCCGGCTGGCCGTGTATAATGTCCGGGGCGAGTGTGTGTGTGAGCTGGTGAACGGACCGCACGGTCCGGGCGTGTATCAGGCACACCTCGATGCTTCCGAGCTGGGATCGGGCCTGTATTTTTATCGGATGGAAAGCAATGCCATGAAGGATAACGCTGTATTAATCAGAAAAATGATTCTCCTGAAATAGACGGATAAAATGCGCAGATTTAACAGAATAAAAATTCTGATCTTTTGGATGACCTGTCTAGTCTGGATCGATGGTTTGGGATCAGAAATTCAATACCTTCATCCAATCCCGGGATCAGAAAGACATCGTCTTGACACACCCATCATTGTGCGTTTCTGGGATATCAATCCGGCTCAAATCAAGAATATTACTTCAATGATTACAGTACAAACCGATTCCGGGAGACCGCTTTCAGGCAGAACACATATTGCTTCGGATGGAAAAACCATTCTCTTCTATCCTGACTCTCCCTATAAAGCCGATCAATCCATTCACGCTCGAATTCGACCAATCCTGGAAGAAAGTCCTGGTGTGCTTTATGATACATCCTATTCCTTCTCCACGATTTCACAAGAATCCATAGTCATCTCCACTCAGGCAGCACCGGATGAAACACAAGAGGAAAGAGGAAGTCCGGCTCCCCTTGAACCGTCTCGAAGCGGCGCGTTCCAGAATCCGGTCGTGCTGAACGGGATCTCCGTGCCATCCGACTGGCCGTTTGTGAACATTACCACCAACAATAATCCCTATGACGGGAATATTTTCATCTGCGTGCGCGAGTGGGAATATTATGTCATGATATTAGACAACTCCGGTGCGCCGTTATGGTATTTAAAACCAAGTACTGCTTGTTTCCACTTGAATCATCAACCGAATGGATTGTTGACCTTTTGCAGGAATTTTGGATCCTATCTTGCGTTGGATGGCAATTATCGTGTGGTGGGTCAATATAGCGTGAATGGAGCAGATGGCTATGTTACCGATCATCATGAATTGGATGTTCAACCAGATGGACATTTTTTCATAATTGGCCACAGGGTAACAACAGTCGATATGAGCAAATATGTGACCGGAGGACAAACAGATGCCCGGGTAGAGGAAACGATATTTCAAGAATTGAGTGCTTCGCATGAATTGCTCCTGGAATGGCGTGGATGGGATCACTTTGATATCCTGGATTCGGATAGCGAACATCCCCTAACCGATCATTTTATTAGTTTTCCGCATATGAATGCGATTGACATCGATACGGACGGGCACATATTACTGTCAAGTCGACGTCTGAATGAAATAACAAAAATAAACCGGTATACCGGTGATATAATCTGGCGTCTGGGTGGCAAAAACAATCAATTCACTTTTTTAAATGATCCTTTGAATGGATTTAAAGCCCAGCATGATATACGGTCACTGGGAGCGGGTCGGTATACGCTCTTTGACAATGGCAACAACCGTTCTCCACAAATCTCACGGGCTGTGGAATACGCGATCGATGCGTCTGCCATGACAGCCACATTGGTTTGGCAATTCCGGGATTTGCCTGATAGATTTTCGTGGGCCATGGGCAATGTGCAGCGTCTTCCGAATGGGAACACACTCATTAACTGGGCCAGCGCCGAACACCCGAAGATTACTGAAGTCACTCCATCTGGGACCAAGGCTTTTGAGCTAAATTTTCGCCGTTGGTACTCTTGTTATCGCGTATTTAAGTATGATTGGCAGGGTGTGGCTTTAACACCATACCTTGTAGCTGAACCCAGATTAAACTATATCACTCTCATTTTTAATAAATTTGGTGATACAGATATATCTCACTATCAGGTTTTTGGCAGTTTAAATCCCTATCCAACTCATTTAATGGCTACCACAACAGAACCATTTGCCCATTTAAAAAATGAGCTGACTGAGAGTGGTGAATATCATTTCCGGGTCAGAGCCGTTTCAAACAGCGGAGCCGTCAGCGGTTACTCCAACGAGGTCACTGTCTTTCACAGGATCATTCAACCAGGAGAGAACATGGTCATCAACGGGGATTTCTCGGAAGAATTCTATTTCTGGGAATGGTACGTGGATGACGCGGCCAGAGCGGACAGGGAAATCACGCCTGAGGGGGTGTTCCACTATATGATCGACAATGGAGGCAGTTTAAACTGGCATGTGGCCTTAAGACAGCCATACATCCGTCTTCTTCAGGGTGAAACATATCAGCTGGAATATGATGCATGGGCCTCACAGGGACGTCTGTTTGAATCCGAGGTGCGAAAAGCTTTGGACCCCTACACCAACTTCAGCCAGATCGGTCCGGTCTGGCTCACGCCCCAGCCGACGCATTATACCTTTCAGTTCCTCATGACAAAGCCGGATGAATCCTACGCCCGGATCTCCCTGAATGCGGGTGCCTCTCCCTTTGATGTTTTTATCGACAACGTGTCGCTGAAACAGGTGGTTGAGGATTCGATCCCTCAAGCGGACTTTGAAACCGCGGATACGGTCGGAGTCCGTCCTCACGAAGTGCATTACCAGGATCTTTCGACCGGTTTAATCACCTCCTGGTCTTGGGACTTCGGGGATGGAGAGACCTCAGCGGAGCAGCATCCCTCCCATACCTACCAGACAGCGGACACTTTTAACGTCTCGCTCACGGTCACCGGTCCCGGAGGGGAGGACACGATGACCCGTGAAAACTACATCCGGATCTCGGATCCCCCGCCTGTTGCGGATTTCACGGCGGACACCACGCAGGGGCAATGGCCCTTTGACGTGAGCTTTTCTGATCTTTCCAACGGGCCTGTTTCCACATGGCTCTGGGATTTCGGGGATGGATCAACCAGCACGGAACAGAATCCTTCCCATACCTATCAAGACGCGGACACGCTTAATGTCACTCTCATTGCCACAGGGCCGGGTGGAGCGGATACACTGATGCGGGAAAATTATATCAAGGTTTCAGAACCTCCGCCAACAGCGAATTTCACCGCGGACACCACACGGGGACTTTATCCTCTGAACGTGCAGTTCTCTGATCTGTCAACCGGGCCAATCTTCGTTTGGTTATGGGATTTTGGAGATGGAAATACCAGCATTGAACAGAATCCTTCAAACACGTACAGCACGATCGATTCATTTACAGTCGCTTTGACAGCAATCGGACCGGGGGGGGTGGATGTGCTCACGCGTCTGGACTACATCGTCACCTCTGGTCTTGTGCCCACTGCCGGGTTTACTGCGGATACCACACAGGGAGCAGTTCCATTTGATGTTCGGTTTACCGATGAATCCATTGGATTGGTGGATTCCTGGACATGGAATTTTGGAGATGGCCAGACCAGCAGCATTCAACACCCGGTTCATAGCTATGTGACTGTAGATACATTCACAGTCCGGCTCATTGTCTTGGGCCAGAGCGGAGCGGACACACTCGTCCGTCCGGATTATATAATCGTGACAGATCCTCCGCCTGTAGCGGAATTCACTGCGGACACCACCGCTGGATTGCGTCCGCTGGATGTACAATTCTCAGATTTATCGACCGGTGTCATCACCTCCTGGCATTGGGATTTCGGGGACAGCACCACCAGTACGGAACCAAATCCATCGCATGTTTATCAAACAGCGGACACTTTCACAGTAAGCCTGACTGCAGTCGGACCGGGAGGATCTGGCGGACTAACAAAGGAAGCGTACATCACCGTATTGGAACCGCCGCCCGTGGCAGATTTCACTGCGGACACCACCGAAGGCACAATCCCGTTTGAGGTTCAGTTTACAGATCAATCTACAGGAACAATCAGTTCTTGGAGTTGGGAGTTCGGGGATGGTCAATCCAGTACAGAGCAGAATCCATCCTATACCTATCAGGTAGTAGACACCTTTTCAGTAAGTTTAACAGTTTCCAGTCCGGGGGGAGAGAATACAAAAATCCGGGATGAGTATATCATCACATTCTATCCTTCAGAAGTGGACGGAAATGGCAGTCAAATCCCTGAAAAGTTCGCACTGTCTCAGAATTATCCAAATCCGTTCAATGCATCCACCACCATCCATTATGCGGTGCCGGAAACAAGTCATATCCGGCTTGCGGTTTACAATGTGCGTGGTGAATGTGTTTACGATCTCGTGAATGGACAATCCAGTCCGGGCAACTATCAGACCCACTTCGATGCCTCTCTTCTCGGATCAGGACTCTATTTCTATCGGATGGAAAGTATCTCCAATCCGTCTAAGAACAATATATTGATCATCAGAAAAATGATCGTATTAAAATAAGAGGTTTTAATTTGACGTCCGAACAAAGCACACTGAAGAAATACTTTTATCTATTATTTGTTTTTATCAGTATCATAATCTCCTTTTCGAGTGTTTTTGGATCTGAAATTCAATATCTGTTTCCCACCCCGGATACGGACTACCATCAACCGGAGACAGTAATCATCCTGAGATTTTGGGATGTCAACCCCGGGGACATCATCAATTTTGACTCCTTCATTTCAGTGACTGGTGAAACCAGTGGGATTGTGATGGGTAAAACAATTGCTTGCGCGGATGGACAAACCTTCAATTTTAAACCGGATGGAAATTTCTATCTCGGTGAGCGGGTTTCGGTACGCCTTAAACCCCGCCTGATCGGCGAGGGCATCGCATTTCTGGATACAACATTTCACTTTACTATTCTGGAAGAACTTCCTCCATCCTTTCCAGAACCAGATCCACTATTTTCATCTCAGGGGAATGAATCGCCAGCAATTAGAAAAACTACTGTTACGAATGGACCTGATCCAGTGGTGATTAATGGAATCTCGTTTCCTTCAGATTTTCCCTATGTGGATGTCCTTCACAATGAGGACCCGGATAGTGGCTACGTCTTCATCTCCAAATTGGACGAAGGTCCATACAATATGATTGTGGATAATGAGGGAAATCCCATCTGGTATCAAAGAATTGATGGAATGAGCACACTCGATTTTAAAGTACAGCCGGATGGCCGCATCACCATGGCCAGACCGGATGTCCTTGCACCCGGTTCACATCTCGCCCTGGACACCACATATACAGCTGTGGATACGTTCTATATGGTTCCGGGACTCGGTGTCGACACACATGACCTTCAGGTATTGCTCAGCGGCAACTACTACATGATTGCATATGAATATCGACAAATGGATATGAGTGAAGTGGTGCCCGGCGGTGATCCGGAAGCATGGGTGCGCGGAAATCATGTTGTGGAAATGGATGCAGAGGACAATCCCGTTTTTATCTGGAGAGGTTGGGATCACTATAATATTGCAGATGCGATAAACATGGATCTCACTCTCGGCAATCTGGATTTCATGCATATGAACGCCGTCGCAATTGATCATGATGGCAATTTTCTCGTGTCGATTCGACATCTTGACGAAGTCACCAAAGTCAATCGGCAAACAGGACAGGTGATGTGGCGGTTGGGGGGGCTTCATAATAATTTAAATTGGATTAATGATTCGGATAGAATCTCACATCAGCACGATATTCGCGTACTTCCAAACGGCCATTATACCATATTTGACAACGGGAATTATCATAATTGGCATTCCTCTCGAGCTCTCGAATTGGAAGTGAATGTCAGCAGCCGGACCGTTTCTAAAGTGTGGGAATACAAACCCGGGATTGTATCAGCCGGCATGGGAAATGTTCAGAGATTACCGAACGGAAACACAGCAATCAATTGGGGTCATATCCCATATCCTATTCTTACGGAAGTCAAGCCGGATGGGAGCAAGGCCTTTGAGATGGTTTTTAGAGACGGTGGACGTTGTTATCGTACTTTCCGGTTTCCCTGGAAAGGCAAAGCTGCTGTCCCATATATGATTCTTAAGCACAATGGTGATCGCATAACCTTGCTGTTTAATAAATTCGGTGATCCCGATGTCGCATATTATAACATCTACGCCGGGATTTCATCTCATCCTGATCAGATTATAACTACAACTACACAACCATTCAAACACTTGATCTCGGAACTTGTAAACAATCAGCATTATTATTTTCGTGTCGCTGCAGTGAGTTCATCCGGAGATGAGAGCGGCTTCTCAAATGAAGAAGACATCTTTGTCAACCTGACTACTGCGGGAGAGAATTTGCTTCAGAATGGAGATTTTGAATCGGGCATTTACCCCTGGCATCTGGATCTATTCAACGGCGCGCAAACCGCTTGGGAAATCACCCCAACTGGTGAGCTGCATTTAATTATCGATGCAGGTGGTGGCGGTTCAAGTGACATTGTATTCCGTCAATATGACATCCCGGTGCTGGAAGGACGGATTTATCAAATCGGATTTGATGCGCATGCTCCGATAAGCCGTATTTTTGAAATCTCCGTACATAAAAATGGCCATCCCTGGAACAATGTCAGTCACAACGGATCTTCCTGGATCACACCTCAAAAACAGCATTTCACCTATGAATTTGTACTAAATGATCCCGGGGTCACTGAAGCGTTCATCTCTTTGAACGCAGGCGGATCAAACCACGATATCTATATAGACAATATAACACTGATTCAGATACTCGAAGAATCACCGCCTGAAGCAGATTTCACTGCAAACATCACAGAAGGCGTTCATCCTCTGGATGTGCAATTTGCAGATCAATCTACGGGCACCATCACCTCATGGGCCTGGGATTTTGGTGATGGAGAGACCAGTGTGGATCAGCACCCCTCTCACGTTTATGAGATTGCGGACACCTTTTCCGTGAGTCTGACTGTCACCGGCCCAGAAGGATCAGATAGCTTAATTCGAGAAGACTATATTAAAGTGCTGGAACCGCCCCCCGTGGCCGACTTCTCTGCGGATACGACTGCAGGACACTGGCCGTTTGCTGTTCAGTTTTCGGATCTGTCAACCGGTTCTGTCAACTCATGGGCATGGAATTTCGGGGACAGCACAACCAGTATGGAACAGCATCCCTTGTATATCTATCAGGTCGATGACACCTTTGATGTCACACTCATTGCCACAGGACCAGGGGGCGCAGACACACTGACGCGGGAAAAGTATATCATGGTTTTTGATCCACCGCCAGTCGCGAATTTCGAGGCGGACACAACACGCGGGCTTTTCCCTCTGAACGTTCAGTTTTCAGATCTTTCACCTGGCCCAATTACATCATGGCTCTGGGATTTTGGGGACAGAGAAACAAGCATCGAGCAAAATCCGTCGCATACCTTTAGCGCCATTGATTCATTCACCGTCACCCTGACAGTAACCGGCCCGGGTGGAGCGGATACCCTGACAAGACCGGACTACATTATCACCTCTGGCCCTGTACCCACTGCCGGGTTTACTGCGGATACCACTCACGGAGCAGTTCCATTCGATGTTCGATTCACCGATGAATCCATCGGGCTTGTGGACAGCTGGGCATGGGATTTTGGGGATGGCCAGACCAGCAGCATTCAACACCCGGTTCATAGCTTTATGACTGTGGATACATTCACAGTCCGGCTCATTGTCTCAGGCCAGAGCGGAGCGGACACCCTGATCCGGCCAGACCATATCATTGTTACGGACCCTCCGCCTGTGGCAGATTTCACTGCGGACACCACCACTGGATTGCGTCCTCTGGAGGTTCAGTTTACGGATTTATCTACCAGCGTGATCACATCCTGGTTCTGGGATTTTGGGGATTCCTCTAACAGTGCGGAACAGCACCCATCTCATGTCTATCAAACTGTAGACACATTCACTGTGAGCTTGACAGCAATCGGGCCCGGAGGGCAGGGCACAAAAACCATTTTGGATTACATCACTGTGCTGGACCCTCCGCCTGTGGCGAACTTCATCGCGGATACCACCGAAGGCATAATCCCGTTTGAGGTTCAGTTTACAGATCAATCCACAGGAACAATCAGTTCTTGGAATTGGGAGTTCGGAGATGAAGAGTCCAGTACAGAGCAGAATCCCACGAATACCTATCAATTTGCAGATACCTTTTCTGTAAGTTTAACAGTTTCCGGTCCGGGTGGCGAAGATACAAAGATACGAACTGATTATATCATCACGTCCAATCCTTCAGAGGTTAAGGAAGAAACCGGTCAAATCCCGGATCACTTTGAGCTCTCGCAGAACTATCCGAATCCGTTCAACGCATCCACCACCATCCACTACGCGGTGCCTGAACCGGCCCGAATTCGGCTGGGCATTTACAATGTGCGCGGTGAATGTGTCTCTGAGCTGGTGAATGGGCGTTCCAGTCCGGGCAATTATCAAATCAATTTCGATGCGTCAGAACTTGGATCAGGGCTTTATTTTTATCGTTTGGACGCAGAATCCGAGTCGATGAACAAGATATACGGTTATTCGAAAAAAATGATAATGTTAAAATAAGCCAATCCACTTGTGCCCATAATGGTGAAAAATACCATCTTCGGCACCACCACAGATCTTGAGAGCAATTATAAACTGATCCATATGCCGCCGGGATGTTATGATCTGAATTCGTATTGACTTTAATATGAAAAGTTTATACTTTAACAAATCTGATTTATATATTCTGAATCGGTTCTATCATTGATTTAACACAGGGAAACCGGATCATGAACCGGGAAAGCAACCGAATACCTCAGCCGCTCTTAAAACAAACACTTCTTCTGATTTTCCTTGTTTGTCTTATTCTTTCCACCCAAGTACAGGCTGGCCACGGCCTGGCGCCGGCCCTGAGTCTCATGCGCATTAACAGCACGGATGGCGACCGGGTTGCACTGCTCTCCCCTGGCCTGAATTATTCGGCTGATTTCAGAATAAAAAAACCTCATTTTATAATTTCCACGACCATAGTGCTTCCGCTCTGGGCAACCCAGAACGGAAAGCGGTACACCAATCCCAATTTTTATGACTTCTATTTGGGAACTGATCTCTTTCTTGGTATCGCGCTGGATTATGATGTACAAGATCATTTTCGATTGAGCCCCGCAGTGGGATATCACCTAAACGGAATTCTTATGCGGGGAAAACCGCGTTATCTGGATTTTTACAGCCTCACTTCGGGCATCGGTTTGCATGTGCTGGCCACTGACCGCAGGGATTCCCGGCTGCTGAATTATTTATTCCTTTCACTGGGTATTGATTTTTTGGATTTCCTGTATGAAGAAAACAGGCTCAGAACAGGGATTTCCCTGTGCCTGGGCGTGGGACATCGTTTTTAAGGATATATCGTGAGAACATACAGATTCTATTGTAAAATCTTTCTTTTTATCTTGATCACCGGATTGGGCGCTGTGCACTGCAACCTGACCGGATACAATGATCTGGCAGAACCGGTGAACCAGTTCAGCCAGTTCGGTGAAGATTCCTGGACCTTTCTGCGGACCTACCAAAACGAAACGGGCAATGGTGTAGAATTAATGACCTTCAGCAGCCTGGAATTTCCCATGGGTGACTGCACGCGCATGACGCTCGTCGCAGACGATCAGGAAATATTCACGCAGTTTACAGCAGGTACATATAGCCTTGACGACGATCTGATCACCCTCACATTTGATATCGAATACGAACTCCTCACCAAAAAAATTCCTAATCCCCTTACAGTGCCCGGTACCATCAAAAGAGAGCTGTCTCCACCACGAAGCTCTCGGTACGTCTGGGAACATGATGAGGCCGACAGTCTTATCATGCTGAATGACAAGACTTTCCTGCGTATGGACGGGGTGTTTGACAGGGTGTTTGATCCGTCCGAATCGCCCGAATCCAGCCGATTCACCCGCTTTCTCAAAATGATCCTTCTGAACAACCTGGGTGTGATCACGCGCATCCCCGGTTTCAGCGGAAGCGACCAGCTGCAGTACATCAATAAAAACACGGAGTTCGACGGACTGCTGAACGGGAGCATGACCTTTTCGGTCTCGGTTAGCAGTGATCTGTCGACTACCACGTCAGACTTTGTATTTCGGGAACACATGGACTTGGCGGGCCTGACCATTAATGGCCAATTCTCCAGCCGTGTGAATTTGAACGAGTCGGCAAGCGGACCCATGGACGGCAAGCTCAATTTCACGGCCAAGGGCAGTTCCGAATCCTGGAGCGGATCCGTCGATTATTCCAATGTGTACATCACTGAGACGCTTCCCAGCGCCGGCACGTATGAAATTACTATTGATGGCGAATCCCAAGAAGTCGATTTCAGCCACGCCACACCGGCGGAATTTGATTTCTTCGATATCCTGGCGCCGGATGGGAATTGACACAACCTGTTCAATCACAAGTTCGCAAAGATTAAACGGACTATCATACCCATATTAAATTTTATAACAAAAATTAAATTAAAACTGTAATCCAGTTTCTCCCGTATAACGTCTATAATGAATAAAACAGCCTGAAATCGGTTTATTTACTGAATCCAATACCTCGAATTTATTACGGGAGAAACCCACTCATGAAAAAAAGATGCTTCTGCCTCGCATTAATTGCGGGGCTATTATTCGTTAGCGGATTATTCGCCACACAACAACCCGATGTCATTCAATTCCTCTATCCCAAACCGGGATCAGAACATGTATCCAATCAAGCTTCAATTATACTGCGTCTGAATAACATCTCTGCGAATGATATAGTAAATCGATTCGCATGCATTCGTGTGCGAGGTGAGCAAAGCGGTTTGCACTCAGGCCGAATAAAGATCGCAGCTGACCTGAAAACCCTCACCTTTAAACCGGATCAATCCTTCACACCCGGTGAGACAGTGCGTGTCTCACTCAGCCCAAAAACGCATAATAGTGTTCAGGTAATGAATCCGTTCGGATTTCAGTTCACAGTAAAAGAATCACAAAACAATATTTTCTATCCAGAAGAAATGGAAGCTCCGGAATTAATAGAACCGCCTCCATTTGAAGGCATCCGTTTTAACGAATCTCGGTCTCTGAAAGCATTGGCTGCCAACAATGGTGTGTCTGTACCGAGTGATTTTCCACTTGTATCGGTTACAGTGAATAACAATCCAGACAGTGGATACATCTTTTTAAACAACTGGGGCGGACAACCCTACAACATTATTCTCGACTCTTCTGGTGCACCAATCTGGTATCTGAGAACCTGGGACAAACGTCGCGATTTTAAAAAGCAGGATAACGGCACATTGACCATGCTCATCCGAGGTGGCTATGGACGTCCGCAAGTTGATAATCCTGTAAATTGGGGCCATATCAATCTCGATAACAATTATACTATCATTGATACATTTAGAGCGACGATGGGATATCTAACGGACGAGCATGAATGTCAGATATTTGAAGATGGAAGTTACTTTATCATTGGTCGCATCGAAGAGACTGTGGACATGAGCCAATATGTGGAGGGCGGCAGAACAAATGCAACAGTTCGTGAAACCATGATCCAGGGCTTTACACCGGAGGGTGACCTCAACTTTACTTGGGCAGCGTGGGATCATTTTGATATCCGTGATATGCAAAGTCCGGATGAACCACTGACAAGCTACAATATTCGCTTCCCCCACATGAATGCCATCGACAAAGATGAGGATGGTCATATTCTTCTTTCAAGCCGCCATCTCAGCGAAGTGACCAAGATCAACCGCGAAACCGGAGAAAAGATATGGAGGTTAGGCGGAGCCAACAATCAGTTTACATTTATCAATGATCCACTGAATGGATTTTCAAACCAGCATGATATCCGGTCAGTCGGGGATAACCGATATACCGTATTTGATAATGGAAATCAGCATAGTCCCCGAATATCTAGGGCAGTAGAATATGAATTGGACACTTTGGCCATGACAGCGACCTTGGTCTGGGAATATCAAAATCCCTATGATGGCTTTTCACATTATATGGGAAACGCACAACGGCAGTCCAATGGAAACACCGTGATCAACTGGGCGGAGGGATTTCTGCCCAAAGTCTCTGAAATTACACCGGATGGCGAGATTGCCTTTGAGATGTGGGCGAGTCAAGGTTTTAATACCTATCGTGTACTAAAAGATCCATGGGATGGGATTGCCCTCAAACCCTACTTGATTGTGGAGCCTCATAAAGAAGCGGTCGTGTTTTTTATGAATCAATTTGGTGATCCTAACGTGAACCATTATCGCATCTATGGGGGCACCTCTCCCAATCCCACCACATTGATCGACACTTCAAATTCCTCTCTCAAGAGTGTGGCAGATCTGGAAAATCCGCAAAATTGGTTTTTCAGAGTGACCTCCGTTAATGGTTCCGGGGTGGAGAGTGATTACTCAAATGAGGAGGAAGCGTTTGTCAGTGTAGTCGCACCTGGTGAGAACATGGTTTTAAATGGCGACTTCTCCAACCGAAAAAATAATTGGTTTTACAATGTATTCGGAGGTGCCTCGGCCAATTGGTTGATCGAAGATGGCGTAAGCCATTTCAACATTTCAGCCAGCGGACCTTATAGTTCCACTGTGCAGCTCGTTCAATTGGGTATGGAACTTATTCAGGGAGAAAAATATATATTTGAATTTGATGCATGGGCAGATGCGCCCAGAACTATCGATGCCTGGATTTTTGAATATGGGGATGATTATACTGATTATGGTCAGATCGGTCCGACCTACATCACACCGGGAGTTGAACACTTCTCATTTCCGTTTACAATGGAGGATCAATCTGATTTTAATGCAATTGTTGTCTTTCTCATGGGCCACTCGGATATTGATGTCTATCTGGATAATGTATCATTCAAACGCAATCTGAATTCGGCAGTAGGAGAACCAGAAATTCAGAGTGTGACGGATTTTCGACTGCTCGGAAATTATCCCAATCCATTCAATTCGCAGACAACCATTCGGTTTGAGACAGAAGGACAATCACACGTGAACATCCAGCTTTATGATATTCTGGGACGGTTGCAGTTTACAATCTGTGACCAGCAATTCGAACCTGGCAATCATTCTGTTAACATAGATGGATCACAGCTCAGTTCGGGTATTTATTTTTACCAGGTTGACGCCAAGGATGTAAATGGCCAACACAGGACGAGTCAGGTATCTAAGATCATGCTCATCAAATAACGAAGGAATTTCTGACGTGATTGCCATGATGGCAATCGTACCCCATTAGGATGAATGCGAGTCATATACTTATAACATCACTCCTGCTGGTTCGAATGATGAGTCATAACATCTCGTTTTGCCAGGAGAAACCAGCTAGGTTTACTCACGAAGCATCAGAACCCGTAAAAACATCCATTCGGGCCAATGGCGTTTCTGTCCCTTCTGATTTTCCGCGTATCAGCATCACCATCAATAACAATCCTGATTCGGGTTACATCTTTCTGAATAATCGGGGTGGCCCGCCCTATTCCATGATTCTGGACAACAACGGCGATCCGGTCTGGTACTGGAAAACTTGGGACCGGCGACGCAATATCAAGGTGGATGACAATGGAATGTTGAGCATGATGATCCGTGGTGGATATGGAAAGCCGGAAGTTCAAAGTCATGAGAACATGGGGTATCTCGTATTTGATCACAATTACACCATTTTGGATACCCTTCGCCCGGTAAATGGATTCGGTACGGATGAGCATGACATGCAAATCTTCGAGGATGGCTCTTACTATATGCTCGTGACCAAAGACACAACTGTAGACATGAGTGGGATTGTGGAGGGAGGACAAACGAATGTTCTCATTCACGAAAGCGCCATTCAGGGATTCAGCCCGGAGGGTGAGCTAATTTTTCAATGGCGGCCGTGGGACCATTTTGATATTCGGGATATCGATTTTTATGAAGATCGTCTCACAAGCAATTCAATTCGATTCCCGCACATGAACGCGATTGATGAGGATGATGACGGCCATCTGCTGCTCTCCAGCCGCCATCTGCATGAGGTTACAAAAATCCATCGGGAGACTGGGGAGATCATCTGGCGCCTCGGTGGCGCACACAATCAATTCACCTTTATCAATGATCCGCTGAATGGATTCAGTGCGCAGCATGACATCCGATCCTTGGGAGAAGGACATTATACTCTGTTTGACAATGGCAACATGCACAATCCGCCGCAAACCCGGGCTGTTGAATATGTGCTGGACACGTTAAATATGACGGCCACCTTGATTTGGGAGTATCTCAGTCCGGGTGCAAATGGATTTTCATATTTCATGGGCAATGTGCAGCGGCTGCCCAATGAAAACACGTTGATCAACTGGGCCGTGGGCAGCCAGTTTCCGATTTTAACGGAAGTCACACCCGAAGGCGAGGTGGCCTTTGAGATGTGGTTCGAGCAGGGATACAATGTCTATCGCGTCTATCGATTTCCATGGAATGGCGTGGCACTCACTCCCTATCTCGTTGCGGAACCGCATGAGGAGGCCGTAGCGCTGATCTTTAACCAGTTTGGTGATCAGGATGTGGACTACTATCGGATTTATGGCGGTACGTCTCCCAATCCTACCACACTACTGGACACATCAAAGCAGACCCTGAAGGGATTAACCGATCTGGAAAATCCGGAAACCTGGTATTTTCTTGTCACCTCTGTAAGCCTTGCGGGACAGGAAAGCGAATACTCAAACGAAGAAGAGGTCTACGTCAGCTTTAACGAACCCGGCCAGAACATGGTGCTAAACGGTGACTTCTCAAACCGCAAGTCGAATTGGCGTTACGATGCAAATGGTTCGGCTTCATCCAACTGGCAGATTGAAGATGGAACGTGTGTGTTTGAAATATCGAATGGAGGAAACGAACCCTCTGAAATTCTACTGTATCAGCCGGGCATGGAGCTGATTGAGGATGAAGCCTACTTCTTTGAATTCGACGCATGGAGTCCGGAATCAAGAACCATTGAAGCCACGATTATTGAGCCCAATGATGATTTCACGAATTATAGCGAAATAGGACTGACCTATCTCACTCCCTTTACGCAACATTTCTCGTATGCCTTTACCATGCAAAATCCCCCTGATTTTGACGCAACCCTCGTCTTTCAAATGGGTGGTTCGAACAGTGATGTATATTTGGATAATATTTCTCTTACACGGGCAGAATTTTCCGAAGTCAGGGAAGCGGAAATTCAAAATCCGAAATATTTCAATCTTTTAGGCAATTATCCGAACCCCTTTAACGCACAGACCACGATTCGTTTTGAAACAGCGGAACAAAGCCATGTGCAAATTAACCTCTATGATCTGCGTGGCCGGTTTCAATTCACTGTTCATGATGCCTTGATCGATCCGGGGTTGCATCGAATTCAGATGAATAGTGCGCAATTATGTTCAGGACTCTATGTCTATCGGTTCCTCGCATGGAATTTGCAGGGGAACTTGCTCATGGATCAGGGGTGTAAAACATTGCTGATTAAATAGTGCTTTGAATTAAAAGCAAATGGTTTTAGATTATTTCCACTTGAATGGATATAAAACGAAGGAATCTGTTATGAAACGTCTATTTCTCGGAACACTCATTATTGCAATCGGATCTGTCACATTGATGGCGCAGAAACCAGCTTCAATTCAGTACATTTCACCGGTGCATGAATCCAGTTTGAATTCGCGATCCTCCCAGATTATTATTCGGCCTGGAGAAGTACTTGATCCAGTTTCTGCCTTTGGTGATAATCTCATCGAAGTGCAAGGATCTCAGAGCGGCAAAGTCTCGGGTCAGGCAATACTTTCTTCGGATGGAAAAACACTGATCTTTAAATCCGATAACCAGTTCAGCCCTGGAGAAGAAGTAACCGTGACACTTGGCAATGGATTGCTCACGCGATCCGGTGAAACAGTTCAGTCCTTCACATTCTCTTTTACAGTGACACCATTGGAAAAACCATTGAATCCGTATGAACACATCGCAACACTCAATCCGATGAACGTACCGGAAGAAATTTCCATAGAAGCTCAAACCTATGCTTTAGATGATCCGCTTCCGGACGATTATGGTTTCGAGCTAATCCACTATGGCGATCCCAGTCCGGGATATCTCTTTCTCACTCCCACACCCGTGGCCGTGCTGGAAGGGTACAACCTGATCGCGGACAATGACGGGAACGTGATCCATTCTGAATTTTTTGATTCAGGCATGCCGGTCGATCTGAAAGTTGCTCCCAATGGCTGGCTAACATATGGGATCATGGATGAGCCCTCCCCGTTTGGCGTTGCCGCCGGCCTCACGGATTATTTCTTAATGGATAGCACTTATACTGTGATGGATAATTTTCAGATGGGAAATGGATACACTGCCGACTTCCATGAATTTCAACTGCTGCCCAATGGCCATGCCCTGATGCTGACCTATGACTTGCAACCCGTAGATATGAGCGAAGTCGTAACCGGTGGCCATCCGGGTGCGCTGGTAGCGGGCTCAATCGTGCAGGAAGTAGATGAAAACAAGGATGTGATCTTTCAATGGAGAAGCTGGGATCATTACGACTTAACCGATTCGTATCAGAATCTGACACAGGCCACCGTCAATGCCATCCATCTCAATTCGATTGAGTTGGCCAATGACGGAAATCTGATTGTCTCTGCTGTGGCTCTTGCAGAGATTACAAAGATCAACCGGCAAACCGGCGAGATCATCTGGCGTATGGCGGGCAAAAACAATGAGTTCACGTTTATCAATGAAACACAGGATACCGCGCCAATTTTTTTCATGTATCAACACGACGTGCGCCAGTTGGACAACGGCAACCTGACCATGCTCGACAATGGCAACAATGATGAGGGCGCGGGTGATCTACCAATTCGAGCATATACACGTGCGCTGGAGTATGACGTCGATGAAACGGCCATGACCGTAACCAATGTGTGGGAGTATCGTCATGATCCGGACATTTTGGTTGGAAACATGGGCAGTGTGCAGCGGCTTGAAAACGGCAACACGGTGATCGGTTGGGGCGCAGCGTCTATGTTCGGATCACCAGCGATGACCGAAGTGGATGCGGCAGGCACTGTCATCAGTGAACTGACGTTTGATCGTTTATTCCGGGCGAGCTATCGGGCGTTCCGTTTTGATTGGGATCGCGGCAAGCACGCGGCGTATGTGATGCGCAGCGAACTGCTCGTAGGCAACACTTATGACTTCAATGATGTAGATGATGAAACCGGTGTCACCCTGAAATTCAACTCCATGGGCGGATTTGGATACAATGAAGCCTATGTCTGGCGATGGGAGCACGGCCCCCATGAGCCGCAATTCCCCGGAAAAACACGCCGTGTACTGCCAGTTAAAATCATTGTCGACCAGATGAATATTCAAACTCCTCTGACGGCGGAGATCTCATTTGACGCAGATTTTTATGGATTTGAACACCCAGATTCAGTGATTGTTTATCATCGTGAATTCCCGGATAGAGGATTATTTATACAACTGCCAACGGAGTGGAACCATGTCACACGTCAGGTGAAAGCCACCATGACCAAATTCGGTGAATTTATTTTCACTTATGGAGACGTGGCTTCAATGACTTCCCCACCCCTTCTGATCAGTCCAGCCAGCAGCGAGCAGGTCGATCAGACCCAGTCAGTAGATCTTATCTGGACACCTGTTGGCATTGTTACCTGGTTCTACCTGCAGGTTGCGACCGACGCTGCCTTTTCTAATATTGTAGAGGATGCCAATTATTTGAAGAGCTCCGTGTATGAGATGAATGATCCGGCTCCCAACACAACCTATCACTGGCGCGTCAATGCCACGAATGATGTAGGCACCAGCGATTGGACTGCCACCGGAACATTCTCGACCGTCACACCGTTTGTAACACTGACAGTACCCAATGGCGGTGAAACCTGGCAGTTGGGCGTTGAACAATTCATTGAATGGGATGACAATATCGCCGACGAAGTCACCCTTGAATTATACCGAAACGATACTTTTGTAAGATCCATTGGTACGACACGGAGCACGGGTGGATATGCTTGGGAAATCCCGATTAGTTCGGAAATTGGATCCGGATACAAGGTCTTGATCAAGAGTGCAGCGGATGAAGCACTCTCCGATTTGAGTGATCAATCCTTCTCTATTGTGGATTACTCCGACGTGCCTGAAGATCCTGCACTGAAAGAGTTGGATTTCGCGCTGGTTCAGAATTATCCAAATCCTTTCAATGCGAAAACTCAGATCTCTTACTCGATTCCGGCCCGGACCCATGTCTCATTGAAACTGTATGATATCATGGGCCATGAAGTAAAAACTTTGGTGGATGGGATACAATCCCCGAGCCGTTACACCGTGCATCTGGATGCCAGGGACTTGCCCACTGGTGTGTATTTTTACCGTCTGAGATCAGGGGAAAATGTTCTGACCCGGAAGCTCGTTCTCACAAAGTAAGTCTTGTCATCTTTGGATGGTTTGGAAGTAAAAGGAAGGTTCATGCTTAATTGTAAAATTGTTTCCACTGGTTTGTACATGCCACCCAAGGTGCAAACCGCAGCGGAATTGTCACCGCTGATTGGGCGAAGTGAAAAATGGATTATCTCACGAACTGGTGTCATAGAGCGCCGTATCGCTGAAGAACCCATGGAAGTACTGGCTGCCAAAGCGGCACGTGAAGCAATGGGTGAGGGGCCTCCGCCGGACCTCATTTTAAACGCCTCTACCACGCCGCTTCAGTTGATTCCGGACAGTTCGGTTTTTATTCAAAAGGAACTTGGACTTGTCGGCACACCAGCCTGGTCCACACATGCGACCTGTCTTTCTTTTATCCAAGCGACCATTACCGGCGCATCCATGATTCAAAGCGGACTGGTAAATCGGGTTCTGGTTGTTTCATCCGAGACCGGATCAGGATTTCGCAACATGAAGCAGCCTGAAAGTGCGGCCCTTTTCGGGGATGGCGCTGCGGCTGCGATCCTTGAGGCTACACCGGAGTCAGAACAAAGTGCAATTCTGGATTGGCACATGTCTACCTGGCCCGAAGGCGCGGACTTCACCGAATTTCGGGGTGCGGGCACACGGCGTCCACCGGGCGACCCGGACACTAAACCTGAGGACAACCTCTTTAATATGAGCGGCCCGCGAGTTTTTCGTCTGGCCGTTAATCGGGTCAAAGAAGCACTGAAAATTATTTTCACGAAAAACAATATCTCCAAAGATGACATTGACTGGCTCGTTCTTCATCAGGCGTCCGGTCCCGCAATTGAGGCCTTTGTCTATCATGGTTTTGCGCGTGAAAAGGTCATCAACAACATCGCCAAGTATGGCAACTGTATTGCTGCATCCATGCCCATTGCATTGGCAACCGCCAATGCGGAAGGCAAACTAAAACGCGGCGACCTGATTCTCATGGGCGGAACCGGCGCGGGCCTCTCTGTCTCTTTCGCGCTGATTCGCTGGTAACATATAATTCTGTCATTCTGATCCAGCCAAGGCAGGAGAAGAATCTTATCCGCTCCACCAAAGATACTTCATCTTGCATTCAGCGAGACTCAGCATGACACCCCCTTTAGTACCTTTTAAAGTTTAGATAAATATTAAACGAGGCGAACATGCTGAAACGAATGCTCCTTGTCCATCACGTTATCGGAAGTACATTTCACAAATGGATCAGTCCGGTTTTCACCGGCATTGGACTCTTTACATTACATTGCATTGTCTCATTGGGCATGGCCCTGGATCATCTATTTTTCCCTTCATTGAGGAAAGTTAAAATCGTAAAACCCATTATTGTGGTCGGCAATCCTCGCAGCGGCACCACCTTTCTACAGCGTTTCCTTGTGGATAACCATTTCGGTGCCGGCATGCGCATCTGGAAAATGATATATCCTTCTCTTACCCTGCAAGCCCTGATCAAACCCCTTTTGCCATTGATGGAAAAATTCAGCCCGGCCCGACATCACGCTGCAGCGGCGCATCAAACCAGTCTAACTGGAATCGAAACCGATGATCCCTCCCTCATGTTCAGGTATTTTGACGGCTTCTTTTTATATGGATTTTTCCTGGCATGGGCCAAGGATGATTTGCGGTCGATGTTTGATCCCGATGTGCGGGATACCGCGGACAGGGATTTCGCCTGGCTCGAAAAAATGTGGAGGCGAAACCTGATCGGTGAAAAGCGGAGCCGCGTCACCTCCAAACTCTTTTCTTTGGGAATCCGGGTACCCCGTTTTCTGCAAAAATTCCCAGACGCGAAAATCCTCTACATGGTGCGTGATCCGCTCCAGACCGTACCTTCCGGTCTCAGTCTAGTTACCGGTGTGCTGGATGGCCGATTCGGTTTCTGGAGCCTGTCAGAAGCAAAGCGTCAGCATTACATCAACCGACTATACGATGCTTTTCTCGAACTGAGCATGCGCTTTTATGAGGATTATACCCAGGGGCGCATCCCGAAAGAGAACGTATTGATCGTGCCGTTCCCCCGCATCATGCAGGACTTTGACAAGTTGGCGAACGAGATCCTGACTTTTGTTGAGGTGGAGCCGACACCCGACCTGATTAAAGCGATCGAGGAAACTGCCGAAAAACAACGTCAGTTTAAAAGCAAGCACGCTTATGATTTGGCCAAATTCGGGCTCGACGAAGATAAAATTCGTAAAGACTACGCGCCCATTTATGATACATTTTTAAAATAGATAAGCGTTTCGTTTCGCATCACTGGACAACAAGTTCGGTTCCTGTCAACATATCCCACATTCGAAACGTCCAAAATTAAAATTTCGGAAGCCAATTATGAAAACCTGTCGACACCTGATTCTCCTCGTTTTACTGTTATGGACTGCCATCAGCCACACCACGACTTTACCAGATGACATACGCTACCTCTACCCCAAACCATCCACCCGATGGGCGCCTCTGGCCGCGACGATTATTGTTTGTTTCGCGTCGCCTGTTCAACCGGGCGATGTTCATTTTTCTTTAGAGAAATACGGCAATCCGGTGACGGGTGAGATCGTTTATTCCGATGATCCCGAAGTCATCATTTTTAAACCTTCGGAATCCTTCAGCGCGGGTGACGACATCAATGTAAATTTATCAGGGCGAACGGACTTTTCCTGGGAATTCCATGTGATTTCAAGCGCTTCTGAATCCTTTCTGGATTCTCAAATACTTGATCAATCAAATGTGCCGGAATCCGTAATAGATCCATATTCCACTGTGGGACAGGTACAATCCTTCAATGGCGTATCCGTGCCAAGCGATTTCCCGGTGATTACACTCAATACGTATGGCGAAACCGCCCCAGGCAAGATCTTTTTCGCGTCCACATTCGGAAATCTTGGTGGTTATATTTTCATTCTGAATGAAGATGGATCGCCCTATTTTTACCGAAAGTATGCTTGGCAGGGCGATAAAAGCATGGGCGACTTTAGTGTGCAGCCCACCGGCGTACTTACTGCTTACTCCTACTCAGATCTGCATTATATTGTATTGGATGAAACTTATACCGAGATCGATACAATCAAGGCCGGTCATGGCTACAGAACCGACTCACATGAGTTGCAGATTCTGGAGAATGGCCACGCTTTAATTCTGGGTACACAGGGCCAGAACTATATTGTACAAGAGCTGGATCTCAATAAAAACGTGATCTTTGAATGGATCAGTCTGGACCATTACAATACCTGGGATGCAATCCATGGCAGTTCCGGGGATCCGGTGCACATAAACTCAATCGCTGAGGATTATGATGGGCATTTGATTGTCTCTGCACGAAGTCAGGGAGAGGTGAGTAAAATCAACCGGCAGACCGGTGAGTTTATCTGGCGGTTGGGCGGCGTGCACAATGAATTCGATTTCATCAATGATCCGGATCGATTCACGGCCCAGCATCACGTGAGACCTGTTCCCGGTCATCCGGATCGATACACAGTGTTTGATAACGGCAATTATCACAGTCCGCAGTATTCAAGGGGTGTGGAATATAAGTTGGACACCGAGGCCATGACCGCGGAAATGGTGTGGGAACATGTGGTGGATGAATACTCCTCAATGATGGGGAACACACAGCGACTGCCCAACGGCAACACCTTCATCGACTATTCGAATTGGGCGCCGGGACATGCTGTTGAAGTGACACCTGAGGGAGATGTGGTGATGGATCTTGAAATATCGGGCCTGTCGAGTTATCGAACACGGCGATACGAATGGGAAGGAATAAGCGCGATTCCCTACCTGATTGCCGAATCTCACAACAACGGCGTGGCACTGATCTACAATAAGTTTAGCGACCCAGATGTGGATCACTTCAAGATTTACGGGGGACCGACACCGAATCCGACCACATTGATCACAACCAGCACAGAAACCCATGCTTTTATCACAACCCTGCTCGACAATTTAAATTACTATTTTCGAGTGACTGCCGTCTCATCATTGGGCATTGAAAGCGGGTACTCTAATTCCTATATGGTACAAACCAATTTCTTCGAGCCGGGGGAAAATATCGTGCGTAACGGCAATTTCTCCAACAGTCGGAATTTCTGGCGTTTCGAGGATTCAGGTCAGGCGGATGCGAGAGGCCGGGTAAATGATGACGGACACTACCATGTGGATATTGCGTCTGGCGGAGAGGATATGATGGAAGTGCTTCTCTATCAGGAATCCATGGAGCTCTTGACTGGTCGTCATTACCGTCTCGAATTTGACGCCTACGCCGATGCGGACCGCACCATCGAAGCCGCAGTGGTACGAAATGCCATTCCCTATGATAACTACAGTCAAAATGGGCCATCCTTCCTTCGTCCATTCTCTCAGCATTTTTCTTATGACTTTGAGATGCAACATCCCAATGATTTCAATACCATTTTGGGATTCGCATGCGGTGGATCGGATGTCGATGTGTATATTGACAACGTCTCCCTGGCCGAAGTCACCACCGCTGTGGATGACGTCATCCTCATGCCGGAGGATTGGAGCCTGAATCAGAATTACCCAAATCCTATCAATCCAGCAACCACAATCCGGTTCACAAATCCGATGGATGCGGATATCCTTCTTTCTGTTTTCAATGTTCGGGGACAGCGCATCCATACAGTTCTGGACGGATTAAAAGCAGCTGGAACCTATGATATTTCGGTGGATGGATCAGATTGGCCCAGCGGACTCTATTTTTATAAGCTCGAAACAGATTCATTCACTCAAATTCGAAAAATGATTCTAATGAAGTAAACTGTGTTGGATAATGTGACCAGACACTCGATTTTATTTCTTCTCCTTTCATTCTTTATTTTCATCAGTGGATCACAATCCGGACAAATCCGAACAATCAATGGTGTAACTGTACCAAGCGATTTCCCTGACATTCAGACATTCCAGTACGGTGAAACCGCTCCCGGAAAAATCTTTTTCGGATCAACTTTTGGGGATCTTGGCAATTATCTTGTGATTCTTGAAAACGACGGCACGCCGGCATTTTATCGCCGATTCCCCAGCCATAGCAATGGAAGCGGCGAATTCCGGGTGCAGCCAGGTAATCTTCTCATCGCCTTTTTCTATCAGCAGAGATATTACATTGTGTTTGACCAGCACTACAACCAGATCGACACCTTGCAATGCAGCAGCAATTATCTCACAGACGCACACGAATTGCTCATCACTCCGAATGGTCACAGATTCTTTATTTGTCTGGATCCGCAAACGGTGGACATGAGTCAGATTGTCACAGGAGGCCACCCGAGTGCCACAGTACTTGGCAATCACGTGCAGGAACAGGATGCATATGGAAACGTGGTTTTCGAGTGGCAAAGCTGGGATCACTTCGACATCTCGGATGCTGTGCATGAAAATCTTCATAGCAGCAATATCGATTATGTGCATATGAATTCCATTGCCGTGGATTTCGATGACCATATTATCATCTCAAGCCGCCATTTGGATGAAGTCACGAAGATCAATCATGACACTGGAGAGATCATCTGGCGACTGGGCGGAAGACACAATCAGTTCGATTTTATAAACGATCCGTATGAAATCTCCTATCAGCATCATGCCCGACCTGTTGAAGGACACCCCAACCATTACACGGTCTTTGACAATGGCAACCACCGGAGTCCCTCATTTGCTCGGGCTGTAGAGTATCAGCTGGATACTGTTGCCATGACTGCTGAAAAGGTGTGGGAGTTTCGATATGATCCGGATATTCAATCCGGTATGATGGGTAATGCCCAGCGCCTGCCGAACGGCAACACCTTTATCAACTGGGCAGACTGGCCACCCTCATTCGCCTGCGAAGTAAATCCGGAGGGTGATGTGCTGTTTGAGATGGATCTGGAGATTTCAAGCAATCGCATCCGCAGATATGAGTGGGAGGGCATGATGGAGGCGCCCTACCTTATGGCCGAACCGCAGAGTGCGGGTGTCGTGCTCATCTTCAACAAGTTCGGCGATCCTGATGTGGATGTTTACCGTGTCTACGGTGACACGATATCCAGCCCAACCACATTGCTTGCCGAAACCGACGAAACGCACCTTTATCTAACCGGACTGGATAATAGCGAGGCCTGGTATTTCACGGTCACTGCGGTGGACCCTGTGGGCATTGAAAGCAGCGGATCGAATGAAGTGCGGGTGGAAACACGGTTTCTCCAGCCGGGTGAGAATATTATTCTGAATGGGGATTTTTCGCAGGGCGACCAGAATTGGACCCTGCTTCAACCCGGCTCTGCGATCGCATGGGGCACCATCGACAATCAAGGACAGTATCGCATTCAAATCTCAGAGGGTAGCGATTTGATGTCCAATGTTCAACTGAGGCAGACAAGCGTGGGACTCGTTCTGGGGAAACAATATCGTTTTGAATTTGACGCATATGCTGATGCAGATCGAACCGTGGAGGCAATCCTCATTAATGAGAATCCCCCCAATACAAATTATGGTCAAATTAGCCCGTCATTCTTGCGGCCATTCATACAGCATTTCACATATGATTTCGAAATGATGGATCCCATGGATTTAAACACCACCCTGGTATTTAATTGTGGCGCCACAGATGGGAATGTATTTGTGGACAATGTATCGCTGATGGAAATCTCGAATGCTGTGCCGGATCATGAAGTCCAACCTGAAACGTGGTCGTTAAATCAGAACTATCCCAATCCATTCAATGCATCCACCCGGATTAAATTCTCGATACCCAAGGATGAACAGGTCAACCTGTCTCTTTATAATATTAAAGGACAGCGCGTCACCATTCTTTTAGATGAGTTCAAATCCAAAGGTTCGCATTTAGTGAATGTGGATGGCACCTCTCTATCCGCCGGATTGTACTTCTACAAACTGCAAACCTCCGCCTTCACAGACATTCGAAAAATGATTCTGCTGAAATAGTTTTATTCTGAATATTTTGGACAAATAAAAAACTCCATGCCGAAAAGAGATCCCTTCAACATGGAGTTCAATATTTTATATGGAATCAGGACTAGAATTCGATCTCGAAATTCGGACCAATCACCGTTGAATCCCTTTCCACAGTATAATCTTCTATTGCCAATCCGTTAACCTCAGCCGAATAAAGAATATCATTAATCGACAGGGTTTGTCCCTCACGGAAGAAAATCACACCTGTGGCCACATAGGTCGCCGGAAACGCCTTGATCACATAATCGATCGATTCCACACCCACCGGCATGGTTTCGCTAAAGCTGAGGTCAAACAAAGACGGCAGCTCAAGCGGGAAGAGTGAGAAACGGGTCGTGGCAATCAAACGCATGTCTGTGATATCCGTGGGCCAGTCCCCATCAAATGTAATGGATCCTGTGATGCGCGAATCTGTGATCACACGCGCCTTCGATCTGTTCACGCGAATATTAATATCCTGTATCAAAGAGGTGTCATTCGGAATCACCACCTCGCTTGGAGCCAGTGTATCCGTGCCCGCGAAGTACACACCGCACACACTCAACAGATCAAATTGAGTGCCTGCCGCCCGCCAGACCACACCCACAATCTTGTATGTGTCGGGCCTGAGATCAAATCGGTAATTATACAACTCCACATCCGCAGGAAGCTCCTCACCCACAATCATCTCTTCTAATGAGGGAGGAAAAGCAGTCGATGCGACTATACGAATTTCCTCAGCCGTTTCCGGCCATTCACCGCTGAATTGGATTGTGCCCGTAATCGCGCTTGTGATCGGACTCAATTGCAAATCAAAATCCGGGCCTTCCACTATTTCACCATTTCCAATATCCAAATCCTGAATGACAAGCCCGCCAATATTTTGTGTATAGTATATATCATCCAATGTAATGGGCTCATTCTCTTTTAAGAAGATCACACCCTGCGACTTGTACAAACCGGGCGCCACCCCTACCGCATATTCAAAAGTTTCGGTTCCACTTGTAATTGGTGCGCTGTAGCTTAAATCCAGAATAGAGAAAGATTCAGACAGGGGATCTTTAATGGATGCCATCACAATCGCGCTTGTAAATGAATCCGGCCATGCGCCGTAGAATGTGGCGGTTCCCGTGACCTCGGATGTACTCGTCCGCCGCGCCTTGGATCGGTCCACAGCCATGTCAATCCCCTCAACAATCGAAGTCTCCGTGGGTATGATGACCCCTCCGGGATTCAGAGAATCGCCATCCACAAAATAGAGACCGCATACGCTGGTTAATGCCCAACTACCACCCTGTTCACGCCAGGCCACACCCACCATTTGATATTCGCCATGCTTGAGATAATAGGTGTAGGAATAGGTATCCACACCATCGGGGATGGATTCTCCAAAATCCAGATCATCAATGGAGGTAAGCGGGAATTTCTTGGCAGCTACAATGCGCACATCTTCTGGTGTGACTGGCCACTCACCCGTAAGTGTAATTTCACCCTTGATCGCGCTCTTAATGGACTCAGGCTCAACCCCATTATCCTTCGAACAGCTCAAGAATGCAACGAGTAGTATAAATATTGGGATGATGATTTTTGTTTTCATGATATACCTGACCTGTTTTATTTTGATTCTTTTAGGTTTACACGTGAGTACAACATAACATGATTCACCCAAAATCTCAAGTAAAATTTTGTCAGATTCTGTGGATATTGTCCTCAACAAGTGCGCCTTCGTTCAAACACCAAGCAATGGAATACAATAAAAGACCCGTGTCTAGATAAACAAATTGTATTGGACAAATATGAAAAATGACTTATATTGGCCATATAAATATTTAGCATTCTCCGAATAAAAATGGCTTATTTAAGCCAAAAGCATATGGCTAATATAAGCCATATAAAAAATTGAGGTATTGGGTATATAAACTTAGGTTAGCCGAGTATTACCTTAAGTAAAGAAAGGGTACTATCATGAAACGAATAACTTTCTTTTTATTATTTTATTTCTTTTTTAGTGTTAATCTGAAAGCTCAAGAGGGTTGGTTCTGGCAAAATCCTCTTCCCCAAGGAAATACACTTCAGGGAGTATCATTTTCAGATGCTAACAATGGTACCGCGGTTGGTAATTATGGAACGATAATACGAACCACAGATGGTGGCAACAATTGGGTAGCTCAGGAAAGCGGGACTTACGAGAACCTGAATGATGTTTCATTTACCGATGCAAATAACGGAACCACGGTCGGAAATCATGGAACAATTCTTAATACAAAAGACGGTGGTCAAACCTGGGATGCTCAATCAAGTGGCACCACAAATGCACTGTATGGAGTATCTTTTTCCGATGCGAATAACGGAACAACAATTGGAGTAATGGGAGTTATTCTACGAACAATTGATGGTGGAAAAAATTGGGTAACTCAGCAGGGTGTTCCAAACGGATGGTATGGTAATTTATCCTCGGTTTCCTTTACTGATGTTAACACAGGGACAATTGTGGGTACATCCGGGAAAGTTATACGGACCACAGATGGAGGGAATACCTGGATTGAACAAAGCAGCGGCACTACTAAATCTTTAACAGCTGTCTCTTTTCTGGATGCAAATAATGGGATTGCTGTCGGTACCGCCGGGACGTTTATCATTACAAATGATGGCGGGACAAGCTGGACATTGATGCAAGTAACTGAAAATAATTTATACGATGTATCTTTTACCAATATAAACAACTGTTTAATAGTTGGTAAATCAGCTACTGTGGTTCTGGTTACTGAAGGAGGGACATTGTGGACAAGGTATCATCAGGTCGGTGACAGCGATGGTAATTTCTATGGTGCTTCGCATAACACTCTTGTTGGTACAGCTGGACAAATATTCCGCACTATTAACGAAGGGACAACCTGGGATGCACAAATAACCGGGCCGGTAAGAAAATTAAGAGGGATTTGTTTTACAAATGAGAATGTCGGAACTGCGGTAGGACATAATGGTACCATCCTTCATACTACCGACGGTGGAAGTAACTGGCTTTCTCAATCATACACTTCTCCTACTACAAATGGTTCAATTAATGATCACTTGAAAGCCGTCTCTTTTTCAGATGCAAATAATGGTTTTGCTGTTAGCGGGGATCCATATAGCGATGGACTCATGCCTTACGGAGCAGAATATGGTTTGATTCTACACACAACCAATGGAGGAAATACCTGGGATGTTCCATACAATTATGATAAAGCCGCATTTAACGGAGTTTCATCACCCAGTGCAAATGTATGCATCGCTGTAGGTGTTTACAAAATTACCGGGATCGATTATGCGGGCTACGCTATCACAAAGGACGGAGGAGTAACGTGGAATGAACGCTACATCAGTAGTAACACAAATCCATTGACCGATGTGTCATTTATAGATAATGATATTGGTACAATTGTTGGTTATAATGGATATATCAGGAGTACAACTAATGGCGGAGAAAACTGGACTACTCAGTCTAGCGGGACAACTAAGGATTTGCATGGGGTTTGCTTTACCGATGTTAATACCGGTACTGTGGTTGGTGACGATGGAACAATTCTTCGCACAAATGACGGTGGGACTAACTGGACAGTTCAATCGAGCGGCACAGATGAAGATTTTTATGGAGTTTCTTTCATCGACGCGGACAATGGTTCTGTAGTGGGAAGCGATGGAATGATCCTGCATACCAAAGACGGTGGAATAACCTGGGAAATCCAATCGGCAGGAACAGATGAAGATTTAATGTCTGTTTCTTTTGTTGATGAAAATATTGGTAATACCGTTGGTAACAATGGTACTATACTCCGAACAACAAATGGTGGAATTACAACAGTATTTGAAGAAAAAAATATTGAATCACCAAAAGGATATGTTCTTTCACAAAACTATCCGAATCCCTTTAATCCATCTACACAGATTGAATTTGATGTGCAAAAAACTTGTCACGTCACTTTAAGGGTATATGATATTCTGGGCAGGTTAGTATCTACTTATGTTGATCAAAATATGCCCACTGGACATTATAAAGTTGAATTTCATGCCAATGGTATGGCCTCTGGGATATATTTGTACCAGATACAAATGGGGGATTATACAGCAACAATGAAGATGTTATTAACCAAATGAAATGGGGTATTAATTAAGTATAATACAGTAATGAATAGGATTTGGCCGTTACGTATCGTTTTCATATTTCAGTTATGCCAATGGTAAATATGTGGTGTTCTATTTAACTTCTACATTTGGGTTAAAGATGTGCTACCATTTCAATTTTGGTTATCGTTCATTTGCATTATCGGTTGGCCAAACCGGTTAAACCAACGTTATATGTAGATGAGTATAAAAAATCAATTGTTACTAATTGCAAATTTAGAATATAAACAATGATTTTCTTGCTTTTATTTAGATAAAATGATTTCAAAAAAAATAGAAATAATGTCATTAGAGAGTGAGCTTCAATCAGAATTGAAGGCTCAAGGTGCAGATTTTGTACACTTCGTAGATATATCGCAATTATCCAACAAACAAAATAAAAGTTATCCCAATGCCATTTTAATAGGAATTATTTTATCGCAAGACTTCATCAAGAAAGCAACCAACACGCCTGATTATGTACAAAATATGATTCGCAATAAACAGACTAATGATGAGTTTCATCAAAAAGAAACTCATACAGACAAGCTGGCTGACACCATTGCAGATTATCTCACATCGAAAGGATATTCCGCGTATTCTCAGTCGGAAGACAATATCGAATCGACTGGTTTTTATGATAAAAAAACGAAAACCACACCTTTGCCCCATAAAACTATTGCAGTATTGGCAGGCTTGGGATGGATTGGTAAACACAATCTGTTGGTAACTCCTGAATACGGAAGCGCTATCAGCATGTGTACAGTTTTGACTGATGCCCCATTAAAGACGGTTTTTCACACCCCTGCTAAATCACGGTGTGGAGATTGTGAAATATGTAAAGATATTTGTTCAGTCAAAGTGATAAAGGGGAAAACTTGGAGTGCCGACACCTCAAGAGATGAACTGGTTGATGTTTATAAATGCACTACTTGTCTTGAATGCTTGGTATTTTGCCCTTGGACACAAACATATATGAAAAAAATATAATGAAGTAAAACTCGTGTAAGGTTTTTAAATTATCAAACTAAAACTAAAGAACCACCTCACTCTCCGAACTCACCGCTTTAATATTCTGTGAACTGAAACTGCCCATCATCGCCGCACCCAACTTGATCACAGCCGAATCAGTAATTAACCAAATCGAATCAATTTGTGATTTCATCTCTTTTAACGCGAGTATCCATTGAGCCCTTGCGCCACTCTCATAACCCTTCATTTCTCTGCAATCCCAAACAAGCGCAATGGCCTCCCCCATTTTAGAATGAAATGCCGCTTTCCATTCTTGAATGGCAATTTCAGCTTCTTTCTCAGTCAGCTTCTCCCCAAAAATAAATCTCAAACACTGTTTCCCCGATTTTTGATACCATTCTATGCTCGGATTCATGCTTTTCACCGAATTCCTCCTTATGGAATAACACATCTTGTCTGAAGATCAATCTCTCGTTCTGGTTCATTGTGGTAATTAGCAAAATTTGCACCGGATTGGAGGAATTAAAATGGTTGTTGTAAATTTGACAATTATTTAATATTGCCAATGGTGTGAGGCATCGAATCACAGCATTTGAAGCTGCGCTTTCTTGCTGTCAAGCACCAACATCCAGTCATTGTCCCATCCACTGGTTGGAGGTGTGAATTCCTTGATTCCTGAGGATTTCATCTCTTCGATTTGGACCACATCTCCGTTTCTGGGATTATACCACCATGCATGGATTTCTGACTCCATCACTTTCTCAAGGTTCAGAGTCACAGATTGTCCGAGCGCAACATAAACCAACGCAAAGGATTGATCCGAAGAACAAGCAGCCCGCACATGCGTATTGTCTTTTGGATTGTCACCTACAATTATGGATTGACAGGGAACGATTTTTGAAAATGGTCTGACTTCAAACAAAGAACGCACATGCTGAATGTCCTGTGCCCCCGGTCGATTCAAAGCCTCGCGCCAGTCCGTCAAACAGGGAATCGCAATGGATCCTCCCTTTTTGAACATCTGCCACACCGCATTGTTACCGTATGTGTATCCACAAGCGCCTGAAAGAAAATTCTGATACGCGTGAACTCGGATATCATAATCTGTAAAATGGCCCTGCTTGAAATGAGACCTGTCCTTAATCAGGTTCTGATTATCCAGCACATGGTCCGGCACACGCTTGGGATCGGACCAGTCGCAATACACCCAGAATTCAACCGGAATATCTTCATAAGAAGGTTCCCCGTCCACAAAGGGTTTGATTGGTTGCCTGTCATATTCCTTTTCTGCATAATCATATACTTTTGTAAAGTGATGGGAATGGCCACTCTGATACATATTAAAATCAAGCCATTCATCATGATGAAAATATGTTGAGGAGGTACTCGCCCCTCTGGGATGATAACTGATCAGATGCGATCCTTGATCGCCCGTTTTCAAGCCCTTCGCCATGGCGCGCCAGATTTCCTTCACCTCATCATTGGCAGGATTCCGATCCCCACCTAAAATCCAAATGATGGAGCTGTCCTTGTACCGGTTTCCCAGAAAGAACCCGAATGTCTCCGCATTCTCGGCATTAAACACTATGGGTCCTGCCCCCGGGTGCTCGGAAAAAATCTTGTCACCCCAGGTAGGCAGCATGCCTATAATCAATCCCAGCGCTTCTGCTTTTTGGACGATGAAGTCAACGTGTTTAAAATAGTCTTCATTGGGTTTTAGGGGATCAAGATCAATAAAAGGGACTTCTCCATAAGGATTCGGTGTGCGAAGCCCATCATTCTCAGCCAGCACAACAGCCTGAATCACTGAAAATCCTTGAGCCGCACGGGTCGTTAGATATTCCTCGGCTTCTTCACGATCGAGCTTGTGAAAGAGCTCCCAGGCCGTGTCTCCCAGCCATAAAAACGGAGTGCCATCCTCGTTTTGAATGTAGCGCTGATTTTTACTAATCCTCAGAGATTGAGCTAGACACCCAGTTGTAATCAAACCGGCAATGAGAATTATAAGAATTTTCTTCATATCAACCGCCCTTATTTTTTTAAATGGAAGATCATTGCCAATATAAATGAACCTTGCAACATACGCGGATTATGGCTCCAATACCTTGATTTTCAGCTCTTCCTTTTTATCAGTTGGAAGAGATTTAATCTCTGTCAGAATTTTCTCAAATCCTTCGTCAAAAATACGGATGGTATACACTCCCTCTTCAAATACCTTGGGACGAAATGAGTTGCCATATATGCGCAGGGTATAGACAATCTCCTTATTCTTTTCTCGGATGATCTGGATACCAGGATCGGTCACATCTATGAATTTCAACGTGGGCAGATAGGCCACTGCTTTGCGCCCGTAATTCTCTTGTTGGGAAATGGTCTTGGGCCAGCCTTCGTACTGTTGGGTTTGGGGATCGGTAACATCTTTATTCCGTGGCCAGCATTCAAACGTAATGGTTCGTTTGATCTTGTTGAAATGAATCACACCGAATCCAGCGGCCCGCGTGGTTAGCTTGCTGCCTCCATTGGGTTCGGGAGAAGGATTGGCAGCTGCCCAGCAAGTGATCTTGTTGCCAAATCCATCCAGATGCTCACCTGTATATGGGGGCATGCCTGGGATGCGATTCTTACCAGGTTCAATAGGATCCCACCATCGCAAGTAAAGATTGGCAATAGACGGCACACAAAATGAATAATTGGAATCATTCCAATCCTCAATACCGTGATGGAAAATCGTGCCCAGATGCTGATCGCCGGCGACATGGACAGCAAAGCATTTGCGCATCGCATCCAAAGCCTTGTTGCGTCCGGTTTGCGGCCAGCCATTGGAATCGAGATCGGCCAGCAGTCGCCCCCCGATCTTGCCATGTACATGCGCTCCACCACAGAAAATGGTCTGGGATAGCACGGCTTTCATGTCACATCCCTCCCACCAAGTTCCCCAATCCTGGAGAAACTTGAGCTGACGATCACCTAACAACTTGGCTTCCGGTACATCCACGCTCTTGGGATTATAGGCCGGATCATTGATGTGATCGGACCGCGGCCCAATCTGCGGCACCACACCTGCTGGGCCGGTCTTGAACTTTCTGTCTTCAATAATCGCGAAACTGATGCGGCCCAGCGTCAAATCTGTATAATAGACACCAATCCCCTGACCGATGGGTGCCGGATCATACGGATCTGGTAGATGACTGGTCTGCGCGCGCTCTACCTCTTTAACATATTCTGCTGGCATGTAATAACCTCCGTCGTCTCCAGCCCTTGAGGAGGCTTTTACTCCGGCTTCACCCCAGATATTGTATTGCCCTACATCATGATCATCTGGAATGCAGATCGTAGGTGTATTGCGGATCACCTCGTTAAAATCTCTGCCGAACTTGAGCCAATACGCCAGATGGCGGGAATGATCATACACCTGATCGCCTGAAAAGAACAGCAGATCGGGATTGATCTTTTTTAAATTTTCCACAATATCATTACGTGAGATATCTCCACCGTGAGGTTGATAAATCGAATTGCCAGTAAAGGCTGCAACAGTAATCACCTCTTTGTTTGCCGGATCTTTTCGAATCAATCCTTCATAAAAGGCCCTTTCCATATGTACCACACGGTACGGAATGTCTTTGGATTGATCCCAGTTTTCCACGCGAAAAGGCGCTGTAAATCCGGGATAGATAATCTCCGTTTCCGCGATCTGTTCCCAATTCTCACCTTTTTTTATCTGTAATTTGACAGTAATATCATCATGGTTGCCGATTGGATACAGTTGGGCTGTCAGTTTAAGAACACCCTCGTGCACCGTATACAAGGCAAAACAAATCCGTTCTTCAGGTGCTGCTTCCGGGATTATCAGCTCCTGGGCATGAATCCCTAATTCAGTAAGAATGGACACAAACAAAAAGGTGTAAATGATTATAGTCAAAAGGGATCTCTTAACCATTATAAGGTCTCCTCTATCAGCTGTTGGTCTTAGTCTTCTACTCCGACAAACGTCGTCACGCTGCAATAAGATATTTCATTGGGATCTTTGTGATACAGTCCACTCAATCTAATACTGGATCCTCTAGCAATACCTATTTAATATTCACACCCTCTACAAACTCGTTGATTTGGAAGACATCATCCCTTACTTCAGTCAGTGGTTCTCCTCCAATCGTGCAATTTTCAAAGGTCACATTTTCCACCCAATGATCCGCATCAAATCCCTGAAGGATGATCGGCTTTGGCGATGTCCATGCGATATCCTTCAGATGGATATCCTGAATATGCCCCGGTGGATTGATCCCGTATTTCGTGCCATCTGTGATATGCAATTCGAACAGTTTGAGCATCTGTTCTTCTGCGCGAATATTCTCAAAAAGAATGTTTTGGATCGTGGCGGGCCCATCACAAATAATACTGAACGCCGAATGGCCATCTACCCGGCTGCCGCCGCGAGCCATAACGATGTCGCAATTCCGGACAAACACATCACTGACACTGGGGCCGTTGGTCTCAAATCCGATGGTCACTCCATCACTGAATGCATATCCCACCATGGTATTGTTCGTAACATGAATGTTTTTTACGATATGTGTTGAATCAGGTGACTTGATGGCAATGCAGTCATCCGTGCAGCGCAGAAAACAATTATTTATTGTGAAATTCCTTGAACCAAGCGGATTGATGCCATCTCCCCCCGGGCCGAAACTGATGACCTTGACATCTTCGTAAGTTACGTTTTCGCAATTGACCAGCGTATTCGTCCACCCCCCCGCCTGCTTTCGGATCGTTATGCCCTCGAACCTGACATCTCGACAATCTTCAAGCAACACCATCCGCCCCTGCATTTGATTGCCATCAAGAATACCCCTGCCAATCACACGAAGATTGGACAGTCCCTCCCCCCGGATACCTCCATAAACAACAGCCCCACCCGCGAGATATATTGTCTCATTGTCCTTCAAATGGATCATGCCAGGATGATGTTCTCCTGGCCCAAAATATCGTATGTTTGGATCCTCTGCATTGGGAATTTCATATTCTATCGGATTGGCAAAAAACAGAAGCGGCGGCAAGCTGTCTACCTCAATATAAAGTTTGTCCGGACCGGGCAGTGTGAATTCCAGCACATTTTCTTGAATATCTGTTTTTATCTTCCTGCTTAGCGGATGAACAGAAGCCTGCTCAATCTTCTCACTTACTTCAATTCGAACCTTGACAAATCCTTCACATGAAAAATCCACAATATGCACTTCCTGCTGCACTCGTGTGTAGGGCACACTTGTAAACCAATCCGGCAGAGCAGAGATGTCAACATCGGTTCTGAGTTTTTCAGTCCAGACTATCTCGTCATTAACTGTTACAGAATAAAGATCACTGGTTACGAGGTTTGGAGCAGAAGGATATTTGACAACCTGATTAGTTGCCATTTTCGAGCATCCCGTTATTAATGTAAAAATGGACAGTATCGCAAATATGAGGATAATTGGTTTTTTCATAGATCCTCCTTTATATTTGGAGCAAAAAACAGAGTGATAAATTAGTGCATTTTATCATAGTTCGATTCAGGCCATGGCTTAAGATAAAAAAACATACTATGATTCAAATTAAATCTCAAGCAATATCTTTTCTGAAATCATAATGAATTGTAATCGATCGGATCACGAAGTCGTACACCTCGCATAGAAAATATGATTGTAATTTCTTGTCAGAAATCGTAATTGCCCTTGCTAATCTTTTATTCTTATTATATTTTGTTTACTAGACATAAAATCAACATTTATTTCAAGGAAGAAACATGCGTAAGATTTCTAATAAAACATCCAGGCGTTCATTTTTAAAACTGACTGCGGCAGCGCTTACAGCTCCTTACATCATTCCTGCATCAGCACTTGGTAAAAACGGATTTATCGCACCCAGTGACCGCATCAACATCGGCGTGATCGGTGTGGGTAAACAGGGCAGTGGCCATGTGTGGGGATTTCTTCGCATGCCCGAAACGCAGGTCCTGGCCATTTGTGATGTGGATGCAAAAAAGCTTCAACGCTCCATGGATGCGGCAGCCGAATATGCAGAAAGTAATGGATTCAAATCGAATTGTGTGGGATACAATGATTATCGCGAAATCCTTGCCCGACCGGATATTGATGCGGTATGCATCGGCACACCCGATCACTGGCATGCGATCATGACCATTCAGGCGGTAAAAACCGGCAAGGATATTTACAGTGAAAAGCCCATGACCCTGACCATTGCCGAGGGCCAAAGAATGGTTGAAGCGGTTCGTAAATACAACCGGGTATTCCAGACCGGCAGCCAGCAACGCTCAAGCTATGGATTCCGCCATGCCTGTGAATTGATCCGGAACGGATATATTGGCGAGATCCAAAAGGTGCACGTGCATATTCAAACAGGATTCATTCCACATCCTGTTCTTTGTGAACTCGGCGTGGAACCCAAACCGGAGGAACTGGATTGGGATCTCTGGCTCGGCCCCGCGCCTTGGCGTCCCTACAATTCGATTATTGCGCCACCGATCGAATGGGGTGGCTGGCCCGAATGGCGCAACTATCGGGATTACTCAGGCGGAGGTATGACCGACTGGGGCGCGCATCACTTTGATATCGCCCAATGGGGCCTCGGCATGGATGAAAGCGGACCTTCAGAAATCATACCTCCCAATGGCAAGGACATGGAAAAGTTGACCTACATTTATGAGAACGGCGTGACCATGACTATGGACATTGAAGGCAATGGAATCGATTTCATCGGCACCGAAGGTCGGATTTTTATCAACCGATCCGAACTCAAGTCATGGCCCGAACACATAGTAGATGAGCAGATCAAACCACATGAGATTCATCTGTACGAATCTAATAATCATAAGCTGGACTGGATAAATTCTATTAAAAACCGGACAAAGCCCATCTGTGATGTAGCAATCGGCGCCAGTTCATGCAATGTCTGTCACCTTGGCAATATCGCTATACAAATGGGACGTAAACTGAACTGGAATCCGGACATGCAGCAATTCATTGGTGATATGGAGGCCAATCGTCATATCTCCCGTGCCATTCGTAGTCCGTGGCGGCTATAGGAACAGAAATCGAATATTAACGATTGTCGATTTTCGAAGGGAAGCAAGCATAGATTGATAATAACTTCTTCAATCATAAATCGTTAATCGGAAATCATAAATCAGGTTTAAACTATTTGGAGATTAACATGTACTCCCCAAAAACTTCACTCAGACACATCCTGATTCTTTCACTGATTCAAGCTGGATTATTATTCTCCCAGATCTCCACCTACGATGCTTTTCCGGAAAATAGTTATCCGGAGATATCCAAAGAAATCCTGAAAAAGATTGAGGACGCTCTGCCGGAGAAATCATCAGTAAAGGTGGACGAGCCCAGAAAGATTCTTGTATTTACCTTACATATTCGCGACGGTGAAGTACTGCGAGGTCATCCCTCTATTCCCTATGCGAATACGATGCTGAAAATGATGGGTGAAAAAACCGGTGCCTACGAGATTGTGGTGTCCAAAGACACCATGATGTTCAAGCCGGAGAATCTCAAACAGTTCGACGCGGTCTGTTTCAACAACACCGCTGGTGTACTGATCAACAATCCTGAATTGCGAAACAGTTTTCTGGATTACGTCTACAGCGGCGGCGGATTCATCGGCATTCACGCGGCTGGTGCGACCTTTGTGCAGTGGCCCGAGTATGGACAGTTCCCCGAGTTCGGTCATCTACTCGGCGGATACGAAAACAGCGGCCATCCCTGGAAACCCCATGAATTCATCACCTTGAAAATCGACGAACCGGATCATCCGGTTAATGCCGTGTTCGATGGTGAAGGATTTAAAATCCGTGACGAGGTTTTCCAATTCCAGTCCCCGCCTTATACAAGGGACAAGCTACGCGTGCTCGTTACTATCGATACCGGCAAAACGGACATGAGTCAGGAACGCCGCATACTGCCCGAGCGAAGAGCAGACGGCGACCTTGCCATGTCATGGGTAAAAAATTACGGTCGGGGACGCGTCTTCTACTCCACATTCGGTCACAACGATCACATCAATTGGAACGCAAAAATTGTCAAACATTATTTGGATGGCATTCAATTCGCGCTCGGTGATCTGGACGGACCCATTGCTCCTTCAAACAAGGCCACGGAAGCGGTTCGTGCCCAGGAAGAATTGGGGTGGAAAATCGCAGTACAATGCTGGAGCTTTAACCGCTTCTCATTCTTGGAGGCTGCGGATAAAGCTGCGGAACTCGGATTGATGTATCTTGAAGCCTATCCGGGACAACGGCTAGGAGCAGACTATCCAGATGAGGTGTTCGATCACAATATGTCGCGAAACAGAGCCAGAGAAATCCGCCAGATTCTGGACAGAAAAGGCCTTCGCGTCATCAATTATGGTGTGTGTGGACTGCCAAATGATGAGGCGGAATGCAGAAAAGTATTCGAATTCGCCAGATTCATGGGCATTGAAACCATTGCTTCTGAACCGCCTGAAGAGGCTTTTGATCTTATCGAAAAACTTGCGGATGAATATAACATAAACGTGGCAGTACACAACCATCCCAATCCATCGCATTATTGGAATCCCGAGACTGTGCTTAAAGTGACCAAAGGACGATCCAAACGAATCGGCGCATGCGGCGACACAGGCCACTGGCCGCGTTCATCCATCAAACCTGTAGATGCAATTGCTGATCTTAAAGGTCGGATGATCAGCCTGCATTTGAAGGATCTGAGTGAATTCGGCAATCTCGATGCCCATGACGTACCCTGGGGAACGGGGCAAAGTGGATTCATGGACATCCTGTCTGCATTGAAAGAGCAAGATTTTAAAGGTGTTTTTTCCATTGAATATGAGTACAATTGGGACAACAATGTGCCCGAAATCGCCCAATGCATTGATGCATTTAATAAAGCATGCATACAGCTTGTAAAATAATCGGAGATGGATAAAAGTGAATTTATCATTCACTATTCATAATTTAACATTGGATGAATCATGAAACGTCGCGACTTTCTTAAAAAATCTATGATCGGATCTGCGGCTCTGTCGATTCCAACCATTCTTCCTTCATCCGTATTAGGGCGGGATGGACACACACCCCCATCCGACCAGATTGTAATGGGACTCATCGGGGTTGGCTCGATGGGAAGCGGGCATCTTCAATCCTTTCTGGGACATGAGGACGTTCACATCGCTGCAATTTGTGACGTGCGCAAGGCGCACCGGGATGCAGCCAAAAAGCGCGTGGATCAAAAATATGGCAATTCGGATTGTGACACATATAATGATTTTCGAGAGATGCTCGCTCGTCAGGATATTGACGCCTGTACTGTTGTGGTGCCCGATAACTGGCATGTGTTAATCGGTCTTGAGGCAGCGCGACAGGGTAAACACATGTACTATGAAAAACCGCTGGCGCTAAGTATTGAAGAAGCCAAAGCAATCCGCAAAGCTGTTCATCGGCACGGCGTCGTATTCCAATTCGGCACCCAGCAGCGTTCGGATGACCGCTTCCGGTTCACATGTGAACTCGTTCGCAACGGTCGGCTGGGGGACATGAAGCATATCATGATCGGTTCGGCGAGCTACGATCAAATTCCGATGCCGGTGAAACAGCCCGTCCCTGAAGGATTTGATTACGACCGCTGGCTAGGCCCTGCGCCATGGGCCCCCCATGCTGCTGAGCGCTGTACCCGGCAATGGACACTGATTGCAGACTACTCCCTCGGCTGTCTCAGCGGAGCCTGGGGTATTCACCATGTAGACATCGCCCAATGGGCATTTAATAAAGACCTCTCCGCACCTGAGCAAATAGAGGGATGGGGAAAAACACCGGTTCAGGGATTATATGATACAGCCCAGCATTGGGAAGTTGAACATCTTTATGCGGATGGTAAAAAATTGGTTCATATGGATGCCCACACAGCCAAAGAACGCGCCTGGCAATTCGGTCTGCAGTGGATGGGCATGCTTTTTGAAGGGAGCGACGGTTGGATCTATGTCGCTCGCGGATTTATTGAGTCGGAACCCAAATCACTTCTCAAAACCAAATTCTGCCCGAGCGATATCCGGCTGCCCGTCAGCGGCGATCACAGGCGCAATTTCTTGGATGCAGTAAAATCCGGCAAGTCAACCATGTGTCCGGTAGATGTTGCTTTCGGATCAGACATCACCTGCCATCAGGCTCACATCGCCATGAAACTCGGCCGACGCTTGAAATGGAATCCAGTTAAAGAAGAATTTATAAATGATACAGAAGCAAACAAGATGATGCACAGACCCATGCGTTCACCCTGGCATTTATAGAACTGAGAGGATAGAATGGACAGACGAAAATTTCTTAAACAATCCGCGCTGGGCACTGCAGCGCTAGCAGTCCCGACATTCATCCCTTCCTCCGTTCTTGGAAGAGCCGGATTCACACCACCTTCAGATCGGATCAACCTTGGTTGCATCGGCCTGGGTGGACAGGGATCATACAACATGCTGGCCTTTGCCAGTCAACCGGATGTAGAGATCACAACCCTTTGCGACGTCAATACGGACAGCGATGATTATACCATGCTCTACCAATTTCCCGGTTCGAGCCGAGCGGGGTTGATTCCGGCTCACGAGCGGCTGAAACAGTATCGGGAGGGAAAGGGGCAACAGCAAAATGATTGTCGCTTGATCCATGATTTCAAAGAACTGCTGGATGTAAAGGACATCGACGCTGTTTCTGTTTGTACACCCGATCATTGGCATGGATTAATCTCAATAGCAGCAGCGCAAGCCGGCAAGGATATTTATTGTGAAAAACCGCTTGTAAACACTGTTGCCGAGGGGCGGATCCTGAGCGACGCAGTCAGGCAGAATGGACGCATCCTTCAAACTGGAAGTCATGAGCGCTCCAATGACAGTGTGCGTTTTGCCTACGATCTGGTGCAAAATGGTCGGATTGGCCAACTGAAACAGATCCGTGTGAACATGCCCAATAATGACAGTCAGCATCTCAGCATGATTAATAACACAGCCATTCAACTTCCAACTAAAGTCCCTGCTGGATTCAATTATGATATGTGGCTGGGCCCCACACCCTGGGTGCCCTACATTCACGATCGCACCCATTTCTGGTGGCGTTACATCAGCGAGTATGGCGGCGGTGAAATGACGGATCGTGGTGCCCATATCATAGATCTGGCACAATTCATCAACAATTCAGATGACACCGGACCGGTGAAGATCCGGGCAAAAGGCAAGCAACTTGAAAATCCTTTATACGATGCATTCATCGAATACGACTTTACCTGTCAGTATGCGAACGGTGTGGAATTGGTCGGATCAAGCGATTCACCCAGGGGCCTTAAACTGATCGGCTCTGATGGATGGATTTTCATTCATATTCATGGGGGTCGGTTGGAAGCAGAACCGCAGTCACTTCTGAGAGAACAGTTCGGATCTGGGGACAAAATGGTCGAGCGCAGTCCAGGGCATCATCGCAATTTCCTGGACAGCATGAAACTGAGACGCGATCCAGTGGCTCATGTTGAAATCGGCCATCGGACAGCAACTCTTTGTCATCTGATTAATATCGCGTTGGAAACTGGCAGACCGATTGAGTGGAATCCGGACAAAGAACAGATCACCAACGACGAAACAGCCAATCAGATGCTGAAACGACCCATGCGAAGTCCATGGCACTTATAAAATAACCAACTGGAATAACTTAAAAATAAATGTAATATAAAACGGAGTATAAAATGTTTCGAAATCTAAAATCCATCTTCAAAGTCATTTTCATTTCCTGCATATTTTTATCTCTTACAGGATCTGCAACAGCAGAGGAAATCGAGGTTACTCTGAATGCGATTCAGAAAACGATCGCTGCCGTTGAAAAATACGACTACGGTCAGAGCCGCGAAGACCTGGTTAATTTCAGTGAGCTGGTTCGCATGGCATCGAATCAGAACAAACTGCTTCCCGAGATTGAAGATGCTATGCTGAATCTGCTCGAATCGGATGCAACCTTCGCGACCAAACAGTTTATCTGTAAAGAGCTCAGCCTGATCGGTACACAAGCCTCCGTAAAGACTTTAAACAAACTCCTAATGGATGAAAAAACCGCAGATATCGCACTCTATGCGCTAGAGAGGATTCCGGATCCGGAAGTCGACAAGGTACTGCGTAAAGCGGCCGGAAAGACAAAAGGCCGAGTCAAGATCGGTATCATCAACACACTGGGACAACGCAAGGATTTTGCATCCATGAAGGTGTTTAAAAAAGCCATCAAGGATAATGATCCTATTGTATCAGAAGCTGCCATCGCCGCAGTTGGCAAACTGGGCACCATTGAAGCGGCTGATTTGCTTACCAAACAGCTTGCCAAAGCGTCGTCTGAGGATCAGAAAATTTCAATCATGGACGCATTACTCAACACTGCAAATGAGATGCGCTCTGAAGATGAACAATTGGCCAACTCCCTCTATCAGGGATTGTATGAGAAGGATAAGCCCCTGAATGTCAGGACCGCTGCATTGCGAGGCCTTATTGTAACGCTTGGGGATGATGCATCACTCATGATCAAGCAGGCTGTGCAGGAGGAAGACCTTGCCATTAAATCCACAGCGATTGCGCTCATTCGCGAACTGCCGGAGGGTGCGGATGTGGCCGATGTAATTGCTGCGATGCCCGTACTGGAACCGGGACTCGAGGTCCAGCTTCTTGCTGCAATCATGGACCGGGGTGAAAAAAAACATGCCGATGCCGCGCGTAAGTCTTTAAACTCGAATGACGAGGCTGTGCGTATCGCCGCGCTCAAGGCCCTGATTGTTCTCGGCGATGCCAAGGATGTGACGACAATCGCCGACAAAGCGGCTAACACCACCGGCCCCGAGAAAGAAACTGCCCGCGAAGCCCTCTATCGCCTGAGCGGTCCGAAGGTGGATGATACCATTCTCGCAGAAATTGTGATCACCGATGTGAAAGTCAAACGCGAATTGATTCGCAGTGTGGGCCATCGCCCAATTCCTACAGCCACGAAAACCATGCTGAGCACCGCAAAGGATGATGACAGAAATGTCCGCACCGAATCACTCAAATCGCTGGGTGTCATTGCTCAGCCTGAATCCCTGCCTTCACTCATCGACCTCTTGGTTTCCGCAGAAACGAGTGCCGAAATCAAGGAGGCCCAGAAAACGGTATCCTTGGTCTCCCAAAAAATTGAAGATAAATCAGCACAGTCAGATGCCATCCTCATGGTCTTGCCGGGACTCGAAGATCCTAAAGTGTACGGCTCATTATTAGAGGTTCTGGGTGGTATTGGTTCCCCTAAATCTCTGCCTGTTTTACAGAAATCAATCAAATCTAAAAAAGCAGAAATCAGGCTCTCTGCCATCAGGGCATCGTCAGACTGGCCCAACGGGGATCCAATGACCGATCTTCTTCCAGTTGCACAAAAATCTAAGGATGAAACAGAGCGCATCCTCGCATTGCGGGGATATATCGGACTGGTGAAAAAATCTGAACTGGATGATGCGGGCAAAGTAGCGGCTTACAAATCCGCCTTTGATCTGGCTGAGCAAATCAATGAGAAACGTCAGATTCTGTCAGGATTGTCTGAAATCGAAACGATTGCATCCCTCGAAATGATGGGCGAACAACTTGACAATCCTGATTTGAAAGCCGAAGCGGAAGTCGGTATCATGAGTCTCAGACGGGGACTGGCAGAAAGCCATCCGCAGAAGCTTAAAATCCTTCTCAAGAAAATAGTTGAAACCACCGAGGACGAGCGCATCCGTTCACGGGCAAAGGACACATTGGACCAGTTGAATTAAGGGAGCATAGAATGCTAAGAAAACGAACTATATTTATGGCGTTAATGACATTACTCGTGATAGCAATCGGTTTGATGGCTCAGGATATGGTACCAATCAAGATCGAATTGCCAAAACCAATGTTCGTCGGCACACCACAGAACCTGAACGTGCCACACCTGGAAAAACCACTCGGAAAAGCCCGTCCGGTTTTTATAGCACCTGCAGGTACAGAAAATGTCGCCTTCGAGAAATCCATTTCAGCAACAGATGATGAACCCATTATTGGTGAAATTGAAATGATCACTGATGGCGACAAGGACGCGGCCGATGGCAGTTATGTAGAGTTGGGCCCTTTTCTACAACATGTAACCATTGATCTGGAACAAACATGCAACATCTATGCTCTTGTAGTGTGGCACTTCCACAAACAACCCAGGGTATATTTTGACGTGATCGCCCAGGTTTCCGATAATCCCGATTTTATCAAGGACGTAAAGACCATTTACAACAATGATATCGACAACTCAGCTGGGCTCGGCAAAGGCAAAGATTACCACTATGTTGAAACCGCGGAGGGCCGTCTGATTGATGCCAAAGGTGTTCAAGGCCAATACGTGCGACTGTTCAGCCAAGGCAATAGCAACAATGATTTGAACCATTATATTGAAGTAGAAGTGTTCGGTAAGCCGTCCCGATGAGTGGGAGATTGATTTGTTATTTCTTAAAGGCAGCTTTGAGGCTGCCTTTTTTATTATATTGTATAAATTGGATTTATTATTTAACTGCCCTAAGCACTAACAAATCATCCTGTCTTTCAACTTCCATAGTAAAGTCAAACTGATCAATCCTGAGCGCGCACTCCAGATCGGCTTCCGGAAAATCCGGCTGTCCAGGATCTGCAAACCGTGCTGTCCATTGGGCGTGCCGCACTCGATTCTCAATATCCACTTGATTTGGCGGAATATCGAGCAGTAAACTCTCAATATAATCTGCGCATGCGACATCCTCCTCACCACCTCCACCGTCCGCTCTGATACCGGTTTCAACAAATGTAACAACATCTGGATTAAGCATCTTGATTTGATTGACCGTGGCCGATGCAACGTTAAAGCTGGCCGCATAAAGACGGTCTGCCTTCTTTGCACGAACCACACCTTGCGTACCCGCAGTCGTTCTCTGAATCAAGCGTTTGGATGTTAAATCAAGGTTCAGGAGAGCTGACGGAGAATTTGGCAGATCAAATCCAGGGATCGGCAAACCATCAACCTCACCCATCAGGAGATAATCGGGATGGTCCTCTCGAAACATGAATGCTTCTTCAACTGTGGAGACAAGAAAAATCTCCTTCGCACCCCTGTCAAACGCATAGGCTGCTGCTGTGAATGCACGAAGGACATCAATAACGACTATAGTACCGTCTGCTTCATGGCAAGTATCTAATGTGGTTCGACGAAATTCCATAGGGATATCCATTGGGAATTAACGAGGACAATCTATGTAATGGCTGCATTGCCATGCGCCCTTTATCCTCACTCCCGGTGTCCCCGCCGGGAGCGTTCAAAATCATCAATAATTATAGTACAACTTGGAATGCTGGAGGGGAACATCCATCCTTCACTTCTGACCCCGTGCAAAGAACAGCCAATCCGTAGCTGTTTCATTAATGTGCGTATTGTTGAATATCACCGACTTGATGCGCACCTCGCGAAACACTTGCCGCAATGCATCAGAAAAAGGCGAACACTCAGCATAGGACCATACACCCAAAACGCCATCCTTGGTCAAATGCAGTCGTGTTCGCTGTAATCCTGCCTCCATATAGAACAAATGATTATCCCCGTCAAGTTGATCCTCAGGAGAATGATCTACATCGATTAGAATCAGATCGAATCGTCTTTTGGGCGGATCCAAGAGATGCTTATAAACATCCCCTTGCGACACCAGCAAGCGAGAATCACCCTTCAAGGAATCTGCCAATGGAATCAGACCCTTATCCAGCCAATCAATCACCTGCGGCAATAACTCCACAACTTCAACCTGGCCCACCCGATCACTGGCCAAAACTTCCGATGCCGTGTATCCCAAACCCAGACCGCCCACCAGCACCTGTATGTCTTGCCCGTTAAACATGTCCAATGCCACTGAGGCCAAAGCCCGTTCTGAAGCGGTATGATAACTGCTCATCAGAAATTCATTGTTCAGGGTCACTTCCGTCACTACGGTTCCGGGTTCACCGAGCAATTCACGACGCCGCAAACAAAGGTTTCCCAATGGAGTGGGCTCATAAGCCAATATTTCAAGATTGGATGGACACATTAGGTGAATACTTCTTTCATTTACATCACACACAGCAATGCTGTTGAGCAATTGTTCGGATTATCACTGACGTGTTGTCTTCTGCATGGTGATATACAAGTCCTCGACTTTTTTTCTTGCCCAGGGAGTCTTACGAAGAAATTTTAAGCTGGATTTCACTGACGGATCGCTGTTGAAACACCGGATGTCGATCCGTTTGCCCAACTCGACCCAGCCATAATGCTCAACCAGGCTATTCACAATTTGTTCGAGGGTAATGCCGTGTAAAGGATTCTTGGCTTGTGACTCACTCATAAACCGGGCAATATCCTTTTTTTAAGAATTACTGATTCCAGTACATAAGTTCATATTGGGATGTAAGACCTTTAAGATCGGCTTCTCCAAATCCTACTTTATCAATATCATTTTCTGAATATCTGTGAAAGATTGCTGTGCCGAATTCATTTCCATCCGGTACACATAAACCCCGGTTGAAACGATATCCCCGGCTTTATCCTGCCCGTCCCAATGAAGCGCGTGGTATCCTGCGGGTTGCTGTGGATAATTGAAGGATTGCACTTCATGTCCACGTACATCATAAATGGACAACGCCACAGTGGCTGATTCAGGCAATGTGTATTCGATTTTTGTCCCCAGGTTAAATGGATTGGGATAATTCTGGGACAGGGTAAATCGAGTCGGCAAGTCTTGTGCGGATGGGCCATCGACCGAAGAGGCGAGCGGGCCAATCGTGACCATCACCGCATCCGGAGTTTCATTGCCATAGTTGTCCATGGCACGGAAATAATAGGGAACCTCCGTGCCCGGATTTGGAATCAAGGCCTGATGATACAGCAGGCCATCCACATTGAATGTACCGGACATATCGTCAAAGGATAAAGCACTGAGGTCGTATTTCATGGTCGCGGTCTTGTTGGTAAAGAATTCGACGTTTATTTCGGATGCATCAGATAGAATGACATCATCAGGCTGCATAAGATATTGAGGCGCCTCGGTTTGATCTTCATAGGATTGCATGTTCTGCGGAATATAGGGAATCACGGGAGTGATCGTGTGATCGTAGGTTTCATAGGTCCAGTCCTCAGCACTGTTGGCGCGGATCACCACAGTACCTATCTCTATGGATTGCAGGGTTTCAATGTACCGCGTGCTGTTTTCCTTGAGCCATTCAACCGCATCAATTAAATAGGTTTGCGTATAGGCGCTTCGAGCATAAATGGCCTGCTGTGCCTGATTGAAGACAATGCATGGATCCATTGCACGATAATATTCAGCCGAAACGGAGCCATGAAGATGATGATTGGCCGCGTATACATGCGCCTGAATATCGTCGGGGAATTGGGATAAAATGGCATCCTGATTATTGCTGTAAATATCAGCCCCGTGCACATAGATAAATCCGTTGTATTCCAGTTTAAAGGAGAGCGACCTGGAGTTCTCATCCGAGCCACTGGCAAACGCATTCAGAATCTTGATCTTACACTTTTCCATCATCAGTGTGTCGCCTGCTGTAAAATCCTGATAATCATAAAACTGTCCGGGATTAAACTGGGTCTTGATCGTTTCACCCGCATCTCCGCCATCATGATCTTCATGGTAGTGGGTGAGAATGAAGTAATCCAGTTCCGTAATCCCATTGTTGTGCAGCATGGGGATGACTGTCTGATCGCGCTGCGTGGCTGTGCCGCAATCGATGAGCAAAGTCCTGCCGGTCGGGAAAATGACGAGAACCGCATTACCATGCGACACATGAGGCGCGACAATGGTTAAAAACGCGGGAATCGTATCCCCGATCACGGTGACAGGCATGGTCATGGACTCACCGGAACCATAATTGATGGACACATCATGCACTCCCGCATCCAGCGCGGAGAGCGAGGCTTCATCAATCGTGACCTTCCATGCATCCTCTTCATAGGGATATTCAGTCTGCGAAAAAGTCATGGGTGAGCCATTGGCCATGATGTTCGAAATCGTCCGGCCATAGGCATTCAGCTTGACGGTCAGGTCGCGCGGCTCTTCTGTGTAAAAATTGTTGGACTTGGGCGTAATCTGTGGATCGACCGCAACTGTATCAATATAAATATAATCAATATGCGTCAGACATTGCCCAGCCACCAGCTCAATCGTATTTGTGCCTTGTGTTAGAAATGCCAGCTTTACATGCTCGCTCCATGCCGTGGTCCAGCCCAGACCGATGTCCCAGCGCACACCATTCTTGATCAATCCGGTCACACAATCGCTGTTGATGTTTTTATATCCGATTCGTACTTCATGCCATCCGCTGTCAGCCATGGTGAACGCCCATTGTATGCTCCCGTTCTCACCCATGGCGACATACTGACCGTTCGACGCGCTCGGTTCACTCATAAGTTCCGCATCAGTAAAGGTCGCATGTTCCGCTTCGAACAATTGCTGCTCACCCGGGCGATAGGTATGAGCACTCACCTCACTGGAAGGTGCTTGTTCCTCACCCGCTGTATCCACAACAGCCAGTTTGTAATAATAAGTGTGATCAACCAGGAGATTGCTATCCGCGTAAGCAGTCAATGCTGTGCTGTCAATGACCGTGGATGCATCACATGTGAATCCCGTCGTATCGTCGCGGAATATTTTATAATAATCCACGGCATCCGGGAAATTGCAATCCCAGGTCAGCTGAATCACATTTGAGTCCGTGGCCACGGCCAGCAAATTGAGCACGCGCACGTTCAGCTCCGTATCCCCGATTTTCAGATTGTCAAACGTCACCGTCCCTGATTTTAACTCCGCGGAACCTCCGTCCAGGTAAATATAAATAAAATCCAGATTCGAACCTTCATGCGCGGTTAGGTTAAACGTTACCTCGCGCCACACATTGTCATCGGGAATATCGGACGAAATCCAGCCTGAATTGCCATTGGCATACACGGGTTTAAAGGTCAGCCGGGTGGCCACATCCGATTTGACCTCAACTGTAATGACCGGCATATCCACTACCGTGATAGACTGGGGAGGCGTGTATCGAAAGACATCCCACTCCCCGCTTTCAGCGGTACGCGTATAGTGAATTTTTAATACGCTGTCTTCTTCAACCAGGTTGAATGTCTGTGGAGAATGATTAACCCAGCCGGTTAGTGTGTTATCATCAAAATCTTCTAAATAGCCGGACAATTGAGCGAATATAATGTTGGGGATTAATAAAAGAACAATGAGTTGTGTCACTTTTCGGAGCATGATATCCTCCTTTTATTCGTAATGAGACCACATTCTGATGACCTTGACTGTCTTGATTTCTTCCAGCACCTGATAGACCATGCGATGTTGGATATTTATTCTCCTTGAATAAGTTCCGCTTAAATCGCCAACAAGTTTTTCATAGGGAGGTTGGGCTTGAAATGGATTATTTTGAATGAGATCGAGGGTGGACTGTGCATTTTCTTTCAGGCCGGATGATTTCAGATTTTTTGCTTCTTTTTGCGCTTGCTTTGTGAAAACAAGTTTATAGCTCACCAGTCCAGTTCCTCTGAACATTCACTGACAGGTGTCTTCATGCCTTTAATGATCGACTCTCTCATACCGGGCACTGATAGCAAATATAAAGTTTCCTGTATCGCTCTCCAATCATCCTCGGAAACGAGTACAGCATTTGATCTTTTTCCCGTGATTACAATCGGTTCGTGCACTGAGGATGACTCATCAATCAGTTTATATAAGGATGACCGCGCGTTTGTTACAGTGATTGTTTTCATTCTTCTGCTCCGCAAATTAACGTACGGGATAAAGTACGTCAATGGATGATAAATGTCAATAAATATTCTCTGTTTCAAAGAAAAGCATTGGAACGAGATAATTACTCTCTTTTTTTCACACTGGTACAGAATCCCGAAATCATATTATCGAAGATCATTACTTTACTGGGCAGTCCAGGTTACTTTCCTGGGCCATTGATTATTCAGATTTCAGATGTGTATTCTCAACATCAGGTTACACAAGAATTGGACGTCACTGTATTTTCACCAAAGACCAGTGGCCATGCACCATCTTCCACTCGCCATTGATCAGCCGGTACACATCTGTGGCTTTCCATGGCGGGCCGGCCTGACCATCTACACTGCCATGGTATTGCATTGTACTGATCGCGATATCATCATAGACCTGAACCATGTGATCCACAATCTCATAATCATGAACCGGGATTTGCCCTTCAAGCGACGCGAGATAAGCTTGAACCTCTTCAAGGCCCTCAAGTCTCGCTGACGCGCCAATATCGTCGAAGTAGGTCACATCGTCTGCAAAAACGGAAGCAAAACCGGCAGGATCTCCCGCGGACCAGCGATCAAGCGCCATACGCTCTTTGGCAAGAATGGCCTGTTCGACTTCTTCCTGAGTCAGCGTGTTCTGTGCCATCTCACAAGAAGTGACGAGTAATAAAACCGAGAGGAGCAGAATGAGCGTTTTCATGGTTGGATCTCCTTTCAAATAATTGTGGACTACGCATAACACAAGATTTAATATCGGTCTGCCGATAACGTTGGTACTCAGTGGACAAACGCCATAACAATTATTAATGAATAAATGTTTAAGACAAAACCTTCAAATCACAATAAAAAGTGCGCGTTTTGTTCCACTGAAGTACTTGGTTATACGACAAATAACTTAAATGTAATTACTCAATTTTTACATATATCATTTTATTCTTAAAATCGATAAACATAGGATTCTTGATAAAAAAGTGATAGCCTAGTAAACCATCTGACTCTGGATATTTATAATCAACAACCATAAAATCCATTTTGGGAATAGTATTTCCGTTTAGTTTGAAATCATCAGAACTAAATATTCCGTCGATTGACGAGTCATCCTCTTTTGGTTGGATTAGATTGTTTTCTTTCAAATAGGTGCCAAATAAAGATTTTGCCCTTATTAGTCCATACGGCTTTTGAATGTCATCTAAAGCAATAGCGGCATTATCTATTGTAAATATTATATCATTTTTAAATCCGTCTAACTTTAGGCGCATTCTAAAACCACCTTGAATAAAAGCATCAACTTGTTCCCAAGCTTGTTTTTTTAAAAAAGTTGGGAGATATTCTAATTTATATAACCGCATATTCGAATTGGGGAAATCAATCAATACATTATAATTTTCAAGAAATTTGAAGCTAAATGTGCCCGCAGAAGAGCCTCTCATCATATGTTCTTTTCCATGAATATTTGTCACTTCCAAGTCAGCAATTTTTGCCTTAGGCAATATGTATTCACGCGAAATATATTCTTCACCTTTATAATTATATGATTTGGTTGATATACCAGTAAATTTTACATCAATCCGTTCAAGTGTCCTTGGTGTGAGATCTATTGATGCAGAAGGATTGCCTGTATCCAAGAAAAGCATTAAGGAATCATTATCTATTACAACGTTTATATAAGCATTGCCGTCAATGTGGCCGTTTTCCATTTTTTCGTTAAAATAAAATGGGATAGACACGAGCTCATTCAAATCATCTTGGTTTTGGCATGAAATAGATAAAATAAATATAATTGCTAATGAACTATTTGATAATTTAGATTTCAAATTCAATTGATTATCCTATTTCTTTACCGTATAACGATTTAACTAAGCGGGCTCAAAAGTAAACCGATATTTCGAAGATAAATGAAATTCCACCTAACTCTCAAAACTCATAAAAAGGTAAGCTTTTGAGTCCGCTTCAGTTCGTTGTTATGTCATTAACTATGCCTTTGACCGTTAAGACTTTACTTCCAACCTGGGACTGCTTGTCATGCTTTATACAAATTGATGTCCGGTTCGGCGATTTGTTCATGCTCTCCCACCGCGTCGATGCCGACCGTGCGCGGCTTTTCATGATCTCCTGAATGGTAGGGTCGTTTTCATCGATATCTGGTCCCCAAACGAGCATTTCAAATCGGCGTTGCCGGATTGTGTCAAAGGCATCTGCCAGTGCAATTATACTGATGAGAAAAAAACGCTGAACTTGGATATCATAAACCTCTCCTCTCCAATTTATAATTTCCAAAAATTTGGCTGAGCTAATAATTGGGATTCAGTTTGACCGGTTGACACCACGAATTTTCCCCATCATAAACACCCGTAAGCAGATGGGTAATCTTTCTCTGTTCAATGAGCAGTTGCGGTCGTTCTCTACGGTTACATTCAAGGACGCGGCCATCCTCAAAATGAATGTCGTGGGTATAAACAACAGGGGATTCGAATGATTGCCAGTCATGAATCCCATCCATTGAAACCAGGTGAACACCCCAACGGACATGTCCCGACACGTGCCCGACATTATCCTCGCAGATGATGTGGTAGCTGCCGTTTCGCTTAAAAATATAAAAATCTTCCAGCTTGGCTGGCGACCAAACGTTATCATTTACAAGAGTATATTCTCCATCGTATGATGGCGCAGTTGCGAGATAAATACGTAATGGTGCATCACGGTATACAAGCTTAATAGAACCATCGTTTTCAACAAAAACAGCCGGATTATTGGATTCCTCAGCAATTATTGGATTCTTAGATCTCTTCCACGGGCCTTTAATGTTTTTTGCTGTAGCATAGCCAACACAACGGTGGAGTTGCTTTCCATTTTTATGCATAGTTGAAAAGTCGCTACCGATATAGAACAATACAAATGTATCACCGATTTTGTGGATTGTCGGATTGTGCGCCATATTTGAATCCCAAAATGAGCTATCTCTTTCACCAATTACTATCTCTTGAAATTCATAAGGGCCCAACGCAGACCGAGAAGTTGCCCTTACAATTTCAGAATCTGTTCTGTAGTTAAGAGGAAACTCGTGTCCTTTTGGCCATCGTGAAGCAAGCAGGTGGTATGTCGAGTCGACTTTAATAGCAGAGCCACCCCACACCCAATAGCCATCCATTTTAAAGCCACTTTCGCTGGGAACAGGTTGAATTCGGTCGATAAAGGATAAATCCTCTTTTTTATCACAATGAGATAAGACTATCACTGAAAACAGTAATATTAAATGTTTTGTCATGATAATTTCCTTGAACATTTACTGAGAGTCATTTTATCAATCACGGTTTTCAATTTCAATATTGTTACAGTTCCAACTGATTTTCTACATACCTATAGCATATTTACACGTTTAGAGCATCTTGTTGTGACATAACGATTAAATCAGTGGTTGGAAACAAACCGAAACTCTAAAGAATACAAGTGATTCCAACATACTTTCAAATCCCCAAAAAAAGCCGCTGTTTTCAATCCACTGCATTTTTGTGTTATGTTGCAATTCTTAATAAG
>JABMRT010000226.1 GCA_013202295.1 Candidatus Zhuqueibacterota bacterium | reverse complement strand
TGTGCTTCAATTTTTATCAGAACAAAAAGAATCAAAAATTATATCTCACCCTAAACTATTGGCCATGGAAAATGAGGAAGCTTCCATCAGTATAGGAACCAGTGTGCCTCTTCCAAGTATTTCACAGAGGACAAACCAGCCAGATCTAGTTACTTATACTTTCAAGGAAATCAATATTCAATTAAATGTGGTGCCACACGTTGGAGATAATGATGAGATCACCATGTATGTCAATCCAGTAGTCGAGCAAATTGTTGACTGGGTGGAAACGGGAAATTTTCGGATTCCGATTACAGGAAAGCGCTCCGTCAATAGCATCGTGACTGTAAAGAATGGTGAAACCGTTGTTATTGGTGGCCTGATAAAATCTCAAGAAATTAAAAGTGTCAAACGTGTTCCATTTTTCGGAAGCCTTCCTCTGATTGGTAAACTTTTTCAGCAAAATATTGAGGAAAGCGTACAAACAGATCTTGTGATCTTCATCACACCTACAATTCAATTATAAAGGCAAGTTAGGCCCATGATTAGCAGAGAACAGATCAACAACCTTCTTTCGCAAGCTGTTAAAAGTCAAGCTTCTGATATTCATCTTAGTGAAGGGTATCCCCCCATAGTGCGTATTGATGGTAAATTGCAACATATTAAGGGGAAGGTCCTTACCAAATCTGATCTTGAGGATATAATCGTTCAAATACTCGATGATTTTCAAATGGAGCGTTTTCGTGAGGACCTTGAGCTTGATTTTGGATATGCTGTTCAAGGTGTTGCCCATTTTCGGACGAACATTTTTAACAAGCTCGGGGGATATGGGATTGCTTTTCGTGTGATTCCTGAACATATCCGTTCCTGCCAAGAATTGAATATGCCTGAAGGTGTTATCAGCCTTGCAAGAGAACTGGAAGGCCTTATCCTTGTGACGGGACCCACGGGTCATGGAAAATCCACTACCCTGGCTGCGATGATTGATCTAATGAACGAAGAGCGACGCGCACATATCATGACGATCGAAGATCCCATAGAATATCAACATCCGAAAAAGAATTGTTTAATCCAACAACGTGAGCTCGGACAGCATACAAAAACTTTTTCAGCAGCTTTAAAAAGCGCCCTTCGAGAGGATCCGGATATCATCCTGGTTGGTGAGATGAGGAATCTCGAAACAATATCTCTTGCACTAACAGCTGCAGAGACAGGCCATCTTGTGCTCTCCACGCTTCATACAAGAAATGCACCAGATACTATAAATCGTATTATTGATGTATTTCCGGCTGCACAACAAAGTCAGATATTAGCACAGATATCGAGTTCAGTTATTGGAATTATATCTCAAAGATTAGTTCCCCTGGCTACTGGGCAGGGCAGAGTTGCAGCTGTGGAAATTCTCGTTGCAAACTCAGCAATCAGAAATATGATTCGAGAGAGAAAGGTGCATCAAATCATGTCAGTTATGCAATCATCCACTCATGATGGAATGATTTCATTAGACGATCATTTACTTAGCTTGCTAAAGAATGGTAAAATAACAAGACAAAATGCAATTAAATATGCAAATGAACCTGATCGATTCAGTTCAAAAATTGGTTCTAAATAGGCAAAATAAAAAAAATACTTGACAATATTTTTTTATTTATGTATATTCATATATTCGAATATATTAATAATTGAATTTAGGAGATGAATATGTCAATATACGATGTGCTGATTATAGGTGGAGGTCCTGCAGGGATTACTGCGGGATTGTATGCAGGAAGATCTGATCTAAAAGTTGGGATGCTCGAAAGACTAATGCCTGGTGGAGAAGTAGCCAGTACAGAATGGATTGAGAATTATCCCGGTTTTGAAGAGGGCATTTCGGGTACAGATCTCATGATGCGTATGGAGAAGCAGGCGAAGAATTTCAATCTTGAAATTCTATCTGTTGCTGTAGATAAAATTGATTTTGATGGAAAAGTTAAAACGGTTTATTCTGCGAGAGAAACCTATAGAGCAAAAACAATCATTCTTGCTACAGGGAGTGATCCCAAAAAGTTAAATATTCCTGGTGAAACAGAATTAAAGGGTAAGGGAGTCTCTTATTGTGCCACTTGTGATGGCCCCTTTTTCAAAGATAAAGATATTGTGGTTGTGGGGGGGGGAAGTTCCGGTGTT
>JABMRT010000225.1 GCA_013202295.1 Candidatus Zhuqueibacterota bacterium | reverse complement strand
TATTTCGCCTTTGTAAATGACCTAATTGCATTTTCAAAATCAGCTGTTTTTTTGTTTTCCGTAAAATAATTCGATTTAACAACTTCTTCGAGTTCCCGAATTTCATCTTCGTCAACCCACGGAATACTTACAGGAATAGTCTTCATTTTTTAAAATGTCTCCTTATTTTTTTAATCACATAGTCAAGTTGCTCATCTGTCAAAGATTGATGACAACCAATATAAAAACCATGCGTCCCAATCCATTTTGCAACAGGGTAATTATCAATAATTTCTCCAAAAAGCCGTTTGTAAACCGGTTGAGTAAGTAAGGGCATCATATCTCTTGTCTCAACATTGTTTTTCTCAAGATATTTTACCAAATCTGTTTTAGGCTCCTTTTTTAGAACTATCGGAAACATCATAAACACATGTTCTCTTTCGTCAGATATACAAGGCAATTGCAAATACTCATCAAGATCAGACAAAGCACGGATGAGGTATTTTGCATTCCGTTGACGCTTAGAAACTATTTCACTTTTTTGTTCCAGCTGTGCCAAGCCTATGGCAGCCTCCAATTCCGTAGCTCTAAAACTATACCCCAAAGAAACAAAATTAAACCTCCTGGAAACTATTTCAAAAAGACTCTCTACGCTTGTTCCCTTATCATCATCAATGTGAAGATATATAGAATCCCTGCCATGGTTCATGAGACCTTTAAGCATCACAGCCAATTCATCATTATTTGTGATCGCAAATCCGCCCACCCCTGTTACTAAAAGATGCGCCACATAAGTAGAAAAACAGCCAATATCACCAAAAGAACCAACTGTTTTGCCTTTATAACGAGCAAACATAGTTTCACATGAATCCTCAATAATACGTAAATTATGTTTCTTAGCTATTTCTAAAATAGGATCCATATCACACGGCAAACCAAAAAGATGAACAGGAATAATTGCCCTGGTCCGGCCGGTGATGCTCTTTTCTATTAACTCAGGATCAATAGTATATGAATCTGAACTAACATCAACAAAAACAGGCTTCATGTTATTATGCAACACAATATTTGAAGTTGCTATAAAAGTAACCGCCGGGACAATAACTTCAGCTCCATCATGCCAACCATATTTCTCTTTGAGTGCAGCTAAGGCAATGTGAAGAGCGCTTGTCCCACTATTGCAAAATACCCCATATTTACATTGATGTTCCCTGGCAAAATTGACCTCTAATTTTTGGCTAAATGGTCCATAAGATAATCTATTGCTCTCTATAACCTCGTTCAAATATTTTTTTGCCTTCGTATCCAATTTGAGATCTCCAACACCAATCTGCTCTTTAGGTTTATAATCCGAAGTCATCTATGCGCCCCCCTTTTAAATATGAGATCTTTATTGTTTTCCCTAAATATAATTTCTCCACTCGCAATTGTGAGCCGCGGTCCCTTCCAAAAGGATTTTTTCCCTTTTAAAATCTGCATCAACCATTATTTTTACTAATTCCTTAAATTTGACCTTAGGTTCCCATTTCAATATATTCTTAGCTTTAGTTGGATTGCCTAATAAACTATTAACTTCCGTCGGCCGAAACTGCAAAGGGTCAATCTCGACATATTTTTCCCAATCCATCCCAAAACAAGAAAACGCCTCATCCAGAAATTCTCGCACCGTATGGTTTTCGCCAGTAGCAATAACATAATCATCTGGCTTTTCTTGCTGCAACATTAACCACATTGCTTCTACATATTCAGGCGCATATCCCCAATCTCTCTTCGCTTCTAGGTTTCCAAGATAAAGCTTCTTTTGGATGCCCAACTTAATACGAGCCAATGCCCGGGTGATTTTTCTGGTCACAAAAGTCTGCCCTCTTCTTGGGGATTCGTGGTTAAAAAGAATCCCATTTGCCACCCAAATATTGTATGCTTCCCTATAATTAACGCATAAATTATGGGCGCATACTTTTGCGCAAGCATATGGGCTTCTAGGATAAAAAGGACTTTGCTCATTTTGCGGTGGAGCTGTTTTGCCAAACATTTCACTGCTGCCTGCCTGATAAACTTTTGGGGCAATACCTATTTCTCTTATCCCTTCTAATAATCTAATTGTTCCCATAACTATTGTATCTAAGCTATACTCGGGGATTTCAAAACTAACCATAACATGGCTTTGCGCTGCCAGATTATAAATCTCATCCGGTTTAACCATGCGTAAAATTCTAGCCAATGAACTTCCGTCCGTTAAGTCTCCTCGATGCCACGTAAACCTTGATGTGTCATAGTCTTCAATTAAATGATCTATTCTACCGGTATTAAAATCACTAGCTCGTCTCACCAAACCAATAACTTTATATCCTTTATTAAGCAAAAACTCTGCTAAATATGAGCCGTCTTGACCGGTAATTCCTGTTATTAATGCAGTTTTACTCATTTGCTCCTCCTACGATTTTTTATTATCTTCCCTGGCACACCAACAACCGTTACATTGTTAGGAATATTATCAATAATTACTGAACCAGCACCTATTAACACATTTTTCCCTATGGTTTTATATTGAATGATTGTACTGCCTATTCCAATAAATGCCCCATCCTTAATCCTAACCCCACCCGCTAACGTAACTCCGGGCGCAACATGAACATGCTTCCCAATAATGCCATCGTGTTCTACAATTGCTCCGCTATTAATTATAACATTATCACCGATTTGATTGTTTGTGCAAATAATTACACCAGAAGCAATAACTATTCCCTCTCCCAATTTGACTTGTTTCGCAATAATTGCGCTAGAATGTATTGCGTTCCCAATGCTACCACCTAATTTTTTTATTTTTAAATAAAAATTTTTTCTGGCTACATTATCTCCTATAGCTACAACAAAAATTAAATTGCCCTGTTTGATCAATTTAGATACGCACGTAATATCTCCAAGAATTTCAATTCCGTCTACTTTTTTACCATGTTTTTTTGAGTCACTATCTAAAAATCCAAACACTTTAACCTGGGAACTCCTAAGAATATCCAAAACAACTCTTCCATGACCGCTTGCCCCAAAGATAACTATTTGTCTGTCCATTTTACCCTCTAAATTAGTAATTAATTTGCTTTTGAAGCAACTGCAGATCACATGAATTATGAATAGTATTCAAAACAGGATAAAAACTCCCATATTCAGCTCTATTCCCTGTAATAACATAAATTTTACGTTTCATTATATTCTATATCCTAATTTCCTCTTTGATTGATTGATCAATTAATTGGTCAATCAAAGTTAAGATTCTCGCTCCTGCTCGCCCATCCAATCGCCCCCAATGCTCCTTGTAGGCAGCTTGATGATTAACAATTTCAGCATAAAAGGAACGGTCATTTGCAAGGCGCTGCACCACATTTGCGAATTCATTCTTATTTTCCATGGTAAGCACTCCCGGAGCATTAAGATACTCTTTATATCTATACTTAAATACATCATAATTTATAACCGGCTTACCGCAGGTAATTGCCCAACGAATGGTTGAAGACATGCTTGAGACATAAATATCACATAGCGAGATTAACTCTGCTGTTTCCTTCTGCACAATTTTAACTCCAAACTTTTCTAAATACTTCATATCATTATATTTCAGCCGCGGATGTAAGACAACAATTGTATGATAGCCCTTAATTGCTGCTAAGGTCCGAACCCAAAACTGTACAATTTCGTCATAATTTTTAAAATCAACTTCAGGACGGTTTAGACAAGTTCCAGAACAGTTCAAAACATGTTGATTTGGGGGCAATGCACATAAAATCATTGGGAGATCTGCTACCCCTAATTCTTGGTAAAGATTTTTACGGCGGATGTCGGAATTTAAAAAATTATCAGTCAAAACATCATCACTTAAGGCTCCGGTTAAGACAAGTTTATCTTTAGGAATGCCACCTTGTAGATAATATTGGTAGGCGAATTTGCTTTCAACCACAATAGCGTCAGCAAACCCACTATTTACCATCCACGGATTGGGGGGGGCTACTCCTAACCACTCCATTACTAATATTTTATATGCATGCAAAGGAAGTAATTTGCAGCCTTTGTATTCATACACCCAACGAGGATATTTAAATCCGACTAAACGATTAATCCATTTTGTAAGGCTATAAGAAGGGTCATTTAAATATTCCTCAGCCGTTGCAGTGGGAATTGCCAAAGCAAAAGGTACTACGACTACTGGAATCCCTTTCTTATGAGCAGTCTTTATCAGAACAGGAGATCCATAAACTTTTCCAAAATAGCCAACATTATCTTGGGCTATAATAAAAATGTCTGGATAATGTTTTTCGATAATCCGATTCACCTCTCTCATGGTCCGCTTATAATACCTGAAATAATTTAATAAACAGTAAATCTCAAATATGAAATCCCATAAGCTCTGTAAAAGCCTTCCCGGTTTTTCAGGAAGATAGACGAAAAGCTGTTCCACCCTTTGCTTCCAACCTCGATTAGGACCAGCAATAAATCCCAATTGAACATCTAACTTGGATGGACATATTTGGTTCCCATTCGGATAAAGAGAAACAATGTTTTTCGCATGGCAACTAGCAATGTCATTATTTATATTGGGATAATTTTCAGCAAATAGAACTATAGGTTCGTACTTTGCAGACTGCTTAAGTACGGCTGCAACACGTCCCAACTCAACAAACTCTGCAGCTGTACAAACTATTAAAAGCGCGCGCTTCAATTCACTTTCTCCTTATATTTAATCCTTTTGAAATTCAGTATTCCATCTCAGTAACGGTCTAACAACTCCACC
>JABMRT010000224.1 GCA_013202295.1 Candidatus Zhuqueibacterota bacterium | reverse complement strand
CCTAAATCCCCCTTTGGGAAAGGGGGACCTAAATCTCTCCCTTTATTAAAGGGAGATCCAGCAAAGCTGGTAGAGGGATTTACACCCCAACAGAAAACCGCTTGCATTTTCAATCAGGCTTTATAGATTATATACAGCTTCAATTCTATGGAACAACATCTTCTGACTCGACATTGATAGTTAATTCTGTCTCTTCCGGAGTACAGTTTTTTTGATGATACTAGATTGATATCCTTAGCTTTATCGGAAAACAATATTTTTAATTATAGATAATTTTGATATTGGAATGGGAGTTATAATCATGAAAAAGGCGATATTTTTCTTGACTCTTATTGCTTGGATACCAACAGTGCGCGCACAGAATCCCGGTTTTAACTGGATCCAGCAGGCAGGTAGTACGGGTAACGTGAGCTGTAATGTCATTGCTTATGATGGTGAGAATCATTGTCTGGTCGCGGGTAATCATTCTGCGACTGTCGAATTGACTTCAGCGGATGGTAATCATATCTCTCTGATACCTGCAGGCAATGATGTGTTTATTGCGAAATATGACTTAGACGGTAATCTGGTCTGGGCGATTGGCGGAAGTGACCATGTTGTTTATGACATCGCAGTGGACAAACAAGGGAATTGCTATATCACCGGATATTTCAGAGGAACGGCCACTTTTGGTCCTGGTGACCCAAATGAAACAAACCTGGTCTGTGCAGGTGGAGAAGATATATTCCTGGCAAAATATACCTCCAGCGGAAATTTAATCTGGGCAAAAAGGGCCGGGAGTCCCGAATACGATTATTGCTACGGAATCGCTGTAGATGATAACGGATATTGCTCTATATCAGGGGGATTTGAAGGAACGGCCACTTTTGGAGCAGGAGAGAGCAATGAAACAGCACTGACAAGCGGTGGTGATGATGATTTTTTCATAGCCCGATATGATACGGATGGTGATTTGTGCTGGGCGAAAAGAGCCGGGGGTAGTCAATTAGTTGTCGGTCTTGATATCGCCGCTCATGGGACGAATGCACTGTCTGTTACGGGAAGACTGCATGGAACCGCAACTTTCGGAACAGGTGAGGCCAACGAGACGGTACTGAACAATCAGGGAGAGAGTGATATTTTTGTGGCACTTTTTGATTCTAGCGGTTTTCTCCAATGGGTGACAATCGCCGGCGGCGCCGAGAGGGATTTTGGCGCTGCAGTTGCCATGGATACAGCGGGAAATATTTTTGTAACAGGCCGGTTTGAGGATGAAGCTGTATTTGAACTGGACAAACCACAGGAAATCCGGATTAACAGCTCCGGAGAATTTGATTTATTTGTGGCAAAATGGGATATATTGGGAAATCTTTTATGGGTTACATCGGATGGTGGTCCAAAATGGGATCTCGGTTACTCAATCGCGATGAACAGTAAGGACCATTGTCTGGTGGCAGGTAAATTTGACAGTACTGTTGTTTTCGGAGCCGGACAAGTTGGCGAGACGTCTTTAACCACAGAAGGCTGGGCGGATGTTTTCTTTGCTGAATATACGGATGACGGGGAGTTGGTTTGGGCAGTCAGTGCCGGAGGAGAAGGAAATGATTACGGAGATGCTATCTCGGCGGGACCTTCGGGCAGTGTGTTGCTTGCGGGTAAATTTCAGGAGGAAGTATCGTTCGATTCTATAATTCTTAACAGCTTGGGCAGCTATGATGGATTTATTGCCTATTGGATTCCGGATACTACAGATGTCGAGGAAGAAAAAGAAATGACACTCATCAGTCCTAATGGTGGTGAGAGTTGGCCTGTCGGTAGCGTGAGGATTATTAAGTGGCAGTCATCAAATGTTGATGGGTATGTTACCATTGAATTGAGTAGAAACGGTGCTGCTTGGGAGGAAATAGGCTCTGTCGATGTAAATAGTGGGGCTTATGCATGGGATGTGACAGGTTCTGTATCTGGAAACTGCCTGATTAAAATAACTGGAGAGGGGCAGGTTGTTTCTGATTCAAGTGACAGTTATTTTTCGATTATTGAACAGTCTGGCAATATTCGGGAAATAGCCTATATTCATGCGGATATTGCAATTATGGACGCCGCAAACGGATATAAAGCAATGCTCGATACCAGTAGTTGTCCGACCACGATTATCAATAATTCAGAAATTACTCAAACTGACTTTAGTGATTATGATTTAATATTGCTTGAGCCATTCTGGGTGTCTCAGTGGATTGATGCCCAAAGTGCCATTGACACTCTGAATAACAGCGGTAAACCAATTATAGGTCTTGGAAGAGGGGGCTACCGTTTCTTTGGGTATTTGAATCTTGACATCGGGCATCCACATGGTGCCCAGTTTAATGATATGAATGCTTATGTACTGGATCCATGGATGTCTCTTTACTTTGAGCCCCATATAATTCATGTACCGGCTGATTCCATCTTACAGTTCCATAGTTCAAGCAGTAATGTCGCAATAGCTGCCAGTACCGATCCCAGCCTTACATTGATTGCTGGAGTTGTTGATCACAATAATCATTATGGAATCGTAAAAGAGGAAGACAGATATTTATTATGGGGGTTTGGAGCTGTGCCAGATTCTCTAACTCAAATCGGAAGAGATCTGTTTGTTAATCTTATTACTTATATGGTTCCCTGGGTACCACAAACAACAGGTGTGGATGAGGATTATGGTCCGGTCGAGGTAAATACCTTTCAATTAATCCAGAACTATCCCAATCCTTTTAATCCTGTTACAAATATCAATTTCAATATACCTCAACAAAGCCATGTCACATTTTCTGTCTATGATCTTACGGGTCGGGAAATTACTCAATTGCTTAATGAAAAACGAGACGCAGGCAATTATGCGATACTATTTGATGGAAGCAATTTGCCTTCAGGTATCTATATGTACAAGCTCCGGGCCGGTCAATACCAGCAAGTAAGAAAAATGATTTTGCTGAAGTGATGTGGTTTTGAGTTGACACTCCTTTACCAACTACGTTGGATCTCCCCTCAAGGGGAGATATCCCTTTCGTCTTGTAAGTCCTCCCTTGAGGGAGGATTTAGGTGGGTGTCCCACACCCCCACAGAAAACCATTTGCTTTTTCAATTACTGTTAACTAATTTCACATATCTCATCATCTTTTGCGCTGCAGCCGTAGAAATATTTAATTGTATTTCATGATATGCTAATAAGTTTTTATTGGAAATATTTTTAATGAGAGATTAGAATGGCCTTTAAAATAAAGAAGAAAGTCAACACCTTATACGATAATCCGGAAGCTCTTTTTCGTGATAGAAGAAATCGTACAGTTCAAGGACCGCTTTCACATCAATCTGATATTCTAAGACGCTATCAGGAAGAAGCATTTGAAAAACCAAACGTAGCACTTGAATTACCAACTGGGAGTGGAAAAACACTTGTAGGTCTCTTAATAGCGGAATTTCGTCGAATAACAAAAAACGAACGAGTTTTGTATCTCTGTCCAACTAGGCAATTAGCTCTTCAAGTTTGTGAACAGTCAGAAAGAAAATATGGAATTATTGCAACACCCTTCATTGGCCCAAAGAAAGACTACGATCCAAAAGACAAAATAAGTTATCAAACTGGTCAGACGATTGCTGTTGCGCCATATAGTTCATTATTTAATACAAACCCATTTTTCGACAAACCTCAATTAATTATTCTCGATGATGCTCATGCCGCTGAGAATTATATTGCTTCAAATTGGTCTTTAAAAATATCTAGGTTCAGATTTGAAAAAATATACTTAGGTCTTATTGCGATAATTAAAGAGTTTTTACCTTTTTCAGAGTATCAAAGATTTATTTCGGATGAAAGAGATGACTTTGCGATCAAGTATATTGAAAAAATACCAACAATTAAGCTTGTCTCGGTATTACATGAGATAGATGCGTTCCTTGATGAAAACACTGATCGCACAGATTTATTTTTCTCTTGGTCCTTTTTAAAGGGTCATCTGAAGGCTTGCCATTTATATATGAGTTATGATCAAATCTTAATCAGACCTTATATACCACCTTCATTAACACATGAACCTTTTGCGTATGCTACTCAGAGAGTTTTCATGTCAGCAACGCTTGGAAATGGTGGTGACTTAGAGCGAATTACAGGAGTGCCATCACTCCATCGTCTACCTATCCCAACTGGTTGGGACAAGCAGGGTATCGGTAGGCGATACTTTGTTTTTCCAGAGATAAGTTTATCAAAAGATGAAATTGAACCATTGACTAAAGATATTGTAAAGCAAGCTGGTCGAGCGTTAATACTAGTTCCTAATGATAGAAGGGTTGAAAAATATAAAAAGTTATTCGAAGATATAACCATTTATACTGCAAGTGACATTGAAGATTCAAAGGATCACTTTATATCCTCCAAAGAATCTGCCGTTGCAGTTTTAGCAAATAGATATGACGGTATTGATTTGCTTGATGAAGACTGTCGACTTCTCATTATTGAAGGGCTTCCCAAAGCTGGCAACCTGCAAGAATTATATCTTATGTCGCGAATGGTCGCAGGAAATTTATTTAAAGACAGAATCCGAACAAGAATGATCCAAGCATTTGGAAGATGCACACGAAGTGCAACTGATTATGCGACGGTAGTCATAATTGGGGAAGACTTTTATGATTGGTTAGTGCTAGAGGAAAATCGATCGCTGTTTCACCCTGAACTACAGGGGGAACTTATTTTTGGTGCTGACCAAGCTGAAGAAATGACACATGAGGGCTTCCTGGAAAATATTAATATTTTTCTTGAGCATAGCAATGACTGGGATGATATAGATGCGGACATACGGGAAAATCGAGATAAAGCTTCTCAATCACCTCTTCCTGGTGAGGCTCGATTACTTGAAGCCGCTCAATTAGAAGTGAAATACATATATAAACTGTGGCAGGAGAATTATGAAGAGTGTGTTGATCTTTCACAAAAGATATCAGATATACTAGTAGGTGATGATTTGAAGGGCTTAAGGGGGCTTTGGTACTATTTTGCTGCATCTGCATCAGAATTGGCACATCAACAATTAGGTGATAGAGCATTCATCGATAAAGCAAGCGATCTTTATAAAAGGACCTCAGCCTGTCTCCCAGCCATTAGTTGGCTTCGTGTACTTGCGGCGGGAGCCAAATCGATAGATGAAGAAAAAACATTGAAGGATGATATACTATTAGAAGTAAATATTGAAAGAATTGAAGCACTATTTGAACAACGTTCTTTTGCATTGCCAAGAAAATTTGAACAGACAGCAAAGGGTATTATTAAAGGACTTGAATCAGATGATAGTGATGAATTCGAAGAAGCACATCGGCTCTTGGGGGAAATGCTTGGCTTCGAATCCATTAATCCGAATGGGAATGCTACCCCAGATCCCTTGTGGATCTCAAATAGTACTTTATGTATTGTCGCCGAAGATAAGAGTGATTCAAAACCTAATAATGCAATCTCAATAAAACATACTCGGCAAGTAGCATCTCATGCAAGCTGGGTTAAAGATAAGATTGACCAACTAAATCCGCGTGCTGAAATATATACTGTTCTAATCACGACACAAGAAAAGATACACCAAGATGTCCCCACATATGCTGCAGATGTATACTATTGGCATATTGATGATTTCCGAGAATGGGCGTTCATGGCAATTAATGTGCTCCGAGAGATAAGAACGACGTTTGTTGGCCCGGGTCAAGAAGCTTGGCGAACGACAGCTAAAGAGAAATTATTGAAGAATGGCCTTGATCCAGAGTCACTGGTTAAGAAAGTTACACAAACATTATTAAGAGAGGTTGAAGTTGAGTGATGTCGACTATAGTTGCTGGTTGGTTCTTGATCCACCATTAATTGCCCTGATTATTTATTGAGTACAAAATGAACACACTCCCCAATAATCCCAAATCACCCATTGCACCCTGCAGCATGAACTGCGGTGCGCGGCCGGTTAAGCTAACCATTATTTTAATGAGCAGGATACAACATGGAAGAAAACAGAACTCAAAATGAAAAAAACCAGACCGAATGGCAAAACCCGGATAACTGGACCACGATTTATTTCAGTAAAAAAGATGCCAGAACATGGGTGCCAAAGAAGAATCCCAAACAGGGATCGACCATAAATTTTGGCAGTCCTTCAGGTGCCCGATGAGTTTACTATCTTTATCTTATATTCTTGCTTCTGGGAGCGTTTTTTGGCGCAATCATTACCTTTGTTATAATGGGTGCCAATTAATTTGCAGGGTGGGTCTTGATCCATCTCATTTAATTGCAGCTTTGTCGAATCCTTTGGGTCATTGAAATTTCATGTGAATCAATAAGCATTGATATTAGATATTATTTAAAAATAGAAATGAGGTATGAACTAT
>JABMRT010000223.1 GCA_013202295.1 Candidatus Zhuqueibacterota bacterium | reverse complement strand
ATATTAAGGTTTACAAGTCATATCCTGACCACAACACATGGGTGATTTGATCTTGCCATGACCATTTGGGCATTTTGAAATTTTAACTGCTGTGCCGTCTTCCAATTTTAAACTGTCATCAACGAGCGGCGCATCACATTTAGCACACGTCGCATTAACACCCATGCCGCATACTGCACATTCATACGTTGCCATTTTTGAACTCCCTACTTAAAAATAGTTAAATTTCGATTACTTTCAGTAAAATGGTCTGGAGATTTAAAGAATTTTGGTAAACCGAATCCATAGAAACTCCTTCTGGAGTTTGAGCTTTAATGGCGAACACAGCCGTTCCCGGCTCTCGCCTTCCCATTCTTTAGAGAATTTCAAGGCCCAGTCTTTAATTTCATTCCAGCTTAATGCCATGATGAGACGATTCCGACAGTATCAGATTATGGATGTCGTACATAAATTGATTGATATGTAACTAAAAGGTCAGTCAAACTTAGTATTTTTGTCGGGAAAATGCAAATTGTGTTTTGTGATTGTCTTATTAATATTTTCGGGAGTATTCCGCCCCAAGTTCAACTTGGAGCGGAAAAAATTGCGAGGAAATACACATCACTCATAAAAAGCAGCGTCATAAGAAATCAAGCAGTCGTTGAGCCTTTTTCTTTTTTTAATTTTCTTTTTTCTTTAATGCTTTTGGTGGGTTTTTTCTTATCCTTCACTTGTTTTTTGTCTTTGCCCTTTGCCATATAAACCTCCAATATACTTGTGATAAAACAAAGAATTCCATTTTCAAACACGTCTAATGATGTCGCACTACAAAAATATAATCTGACTATAATTTAAAAAGCCAAACTGAAAATACAAGTAATAATTGACATTTCCCTACTTCGGCAATTTCCCACAAGATTCATTATCCATTTCATTTTCGATTAGCCGTCTGTTTTTATTTGTCCTTCATCATCCCCAGGTCGCCACGTATTCCGTGATACTGTCGCCCCTTGACATCGCCTTTGTGATCTCTATGGTTTTTTCTTTTTTATTCAACAATTCAAGAACCCCTTCCAGCCAGTATTTAATATTTAATTCGAGAATAGGATAGGATTCTGGAAATTTTACAATCTGTAATGTACATCCATCCGATGATGATTCAGAGACCTGAAGCACACCTTCCGGATAGTAATTAGAGAACAAGCGAGCAGCGCGATCGAGAATAAATTGAGGCGATCCGAATCTAAAGAATATTCTATACACACTCTTCAGAGCGAATGAAGCGCTGTGGATGCCGATTGCGCGTACGCCCTCTTCCACACTATCATAGAAGAGTTCACACGCTTTTTCAGTAGGAGCAACCAACACATAATACATTTTTAAAATTCAAAGGCCATGATCGAACCGGAATAGATTTCTTTTGATTCTTCAGGAAGTGACTCAACCCATTCATGATAGCGATTGGGAAACGTCTTTTTAATAAAAGCCTGAAGTGCAGTTGCACTGGTACCCTTGACCAGCATTTTCTTTTCATCACCCATGGATATTTCTCCTCTAAAAATGAGATAAATTTTAAAAATAGATATTTATCAAATTGGGGATCAATGCGAATAGGACAAGAAATGTAGATCCAACAATAAAAGACATTGCTGATTTGGTGTTTCGCGCCACTATACCACATAGAAAACAAAGCCCAAGCGAAACAAACAGCGGAATATAACTTTTACGAAACAGTCTGGATTGCCTGTTTTTCCAGGTTGAATGAAAATTCATTTCAGGATACATGACCCGCTTTTGTAGTTTCTTGGGTACCTTGGCATTATAGAGTACTGGCAGCTTTTGCCCAATTTTTATCTGTTTTTCAAGCTCTTCCCTGTTGTTTATCGCACCCTTGATGTATTCACCCAACTTGAACATTTCGGATTGACCATTTACAGTGCCATCCGCCCAATACCTGTCAGGATGGTGCTTTCCATGGATGAACTGACCTTGGATATAGGACAGCTTCTCAACAGTAAATATCGCAGGTTCATAGCCATCAGCATACATCAAAATCGCCATGATCGGACCGATTGAAAAGGCTGTGAGCAGTGTTGTCCAAATTCCAAGGAACAAACCGGCCACACCGAACAGATTCTTGAATCCATTGAAGACTTTTTCAATCCGGTTGCGCGGTATGTATTTATTCTCTTTATCCTTGGCAGTTGCAGATTTGGATCTGGTCATATCCGCTCCTTTCTACAACAAGATAAAATGTTAAACACTGACCATCGCAAGTATCAATAGCAATAATGCCGCCGGAAGCAACGCCACAAAGTATAGTGACAGCAGCAAATGCATTTTAATCCATGTTTTAATGATGCCCTGCCCGTAAAAGTTACGCATGGATAAAAACAAATAAACAAGAATACCCAATATCACAATTAGAATCACATACCACTTGGTTAGAAAGACAGTAATAATTAACAGCATAAAAGTGAGTGAATGCATATGCAGTGCAAATATAAAATGTTCAATATAAAGGATGCGGTGCCTGACATACAGTAATTTCAGGATGAGCGCAAAGAACGGTAACATCACAAACATGACTTTCGGGATTTGATTGATTATGGACTTGACAAAAACAGCTGTCCCCTTGCCGCCGAGACTTTCAAGATAGTAAGCTTTATTCTTCAGGTAGCGCTCAATGTGGCTGTCATTCTCATCGTCTTCATCATATTTGAAATTGACTTTGGGTCCATCATTCTCGGATGAGTACGACTGAACAAAGGTCGAATCGAGTTGTTCAAACAGCGATTCCCGAACAGATTCTGGAATAGCCGCTCCATATTGATTCAGAATGGCATTCAGAGAATCTGCGGGCATGACATATTCTGCAGAACGTACGGAGTTGATTTCTTTTGTATCAAACTTGGTATTCAGTGCAAGCACGAAAAAAAAGACAAAGGTCGTAAAAATATAGAGTCTGAGTGGCAGCACGTAACTAACGCGCCGCCCTGACACATACTCACGGGTTAAATGACCGGGTTTGGAAAGTAGAGGAAAGATACTTCGAAAAAACTTGGAGTCAAACGTGAAATAATCACCAAAAAAGTCATGCAGCAACTGCCTGAGAGTGAGCCGCCTGTCTGAATTCATCTGCCCGCAATTGTGACAGAAATTGGTTTCGCCAATGTATTTGCCGCAATTCAGGCAGTGGGTTGTTTTATTGTTATTCATACTTTAATTTCCGGATGATGATAATGGATTTACTATCACCAGTTGTTTTAATGGAAATAGATACACCTAATGCATTATAAGAGGGCAACACTCACAAATGGTGACTTTTATTCATTTTATAGATCAACAGCCCACTTTGTAATCCATGCAATGGCAATAGCCAGAGAAAAACTCATTAGTGTACCAATCAACACATACTCGGCCAGCTTCTGTTTTTTTGCTTCTTCAAATCGAAGAATAGATTTCGCGGCCACAAGAAATCCGATACCACCCGACTGCCCAATGAAAATGAGCATAAAAATGAGTGCTCGTTCTAATTGGCCGATCCATTTCCCGCCATTTATTAACCCATCTAGCTGGAGATCATTTGTATCTGTGAGCTGTTTTGTGAACTTACTTATGAGGATTCCTGAACCTTTTACGGTGGCAATAAATCCAGCAAGGATAATAAGCGTTTTGTATCCGAACCCTGTAAATGCCGGCAGCCATGCAAAACGCACCATCATCCACGCAAGAATGAACAGACTTAGAAAGTGGAAAATCTGGTCAGCAATGAACGCTTCAGAGGTTTCTTTGGACATGCGTTGCTTCAGATAATCAATTAGAGTATGGACAATAAAAACCAGCAAGGGTACCTGCCAGAGAGACCACTTCTGTAAAGCCACATAGGTGAGCACAGCATGAATAGCCGCATGTATTAAAAGAAAACCAAACTTCTTTTTTAGATTTGACAACTTATCCGTTTGTAGGAAAAAGTCCGAAATCGCGTGTACTGCAATAAGTACAGCAATCAATTTTATCAAAAAGGACCTCCACCATTTTTGAAAACCAACAGAAGAAGATACATCCGATTATTTAACCTGATCTATTCATAAACTTGAGTTTTCTCACCCTCCCCACTCACCTCTTACCCCTTGCCATTTTGATAGCATCCATTATTTTAAAGATTTCTGGATATGTTCCCTTCTCCAATTCATCAATAATTCAAGGTAACTTTGTGAGTAAGGATTATTCGGATTATAGGTTCAAGAACCTATAAACATCGCTTATAGGTTCTCAAGCCTATATTCAATTTCTTTCAGAAAATCTTCGATGCTATGCCAGCCACCTGAATGAAGTGCTTGATGTATGGTAGGTTGACTCTTACCAACTGAAACTGCGATCATTTCCTGACTTTGATTTAGTAGAGCGAATGAGATTGTCTGTGCCTGGATAGGAGTCCAATGATTGGCTATTTCGTCGATGAAGCTGATTGTGTTCTTTAATAAAGATAGATCGGAAAGGTATTGTCCATGATGTAAGGTAAGTTTGCAGGACTTTTTCATATTTTTTAATGCTCGCCCCGATTCTGTAAATGCTTCTCCAGTGGATTCAGAAATTCTTTCAGCGTTCAGCGTCTCCTTATCCACAGCACCCCAGGCAACCGCAATACGTGTATTAAGTTTTAGATTATTAAAACTCCTTACTTGAGCTCGAAGAAAGAGCGCAGCACGTAGAGACCGTTTCTGATCTGACATGAGCAACTGCCATCCGTCTCCGCCGAAGACGTCCAGTTTTCCATAAATGGCATTTGGGAATGTTTCCGAAAACTTGACTGCACTTTCACGCAATCGTTGCATCACTGATTTCAGATCTTCGGGGGCAAGTTTCGACGAACCTACTACATCACCCGTTAATACGGCATATAAGTTAATTCGCTCACTATTTTTAGACATTGGATTCATTTGAATTTGATTCTTTCTGATCTCAATTATAAATGATGAATCATTTAACTCTTCTCCGCCCAGATCTGAAGAAGCTGAACAATGGTTTGCACCGCTTTCTCCATCCCCTGCACCGGTACCCACTCCAGCTTGCTGTGAAAGTTCTGCCCCCCGGCAAACAAGTTCGGAGTCAGCAATCCCATGAAGCAAAGCCGTGCGCCATCCGTGCCGCCGCGAATGATATGGAGATTCGGTTCCATTCCGGCCCGGAGGATCGCCTCCAACGCGTAATCCACCACACGCGGATCTTCATCCAGCTTGACCTTCATGTTTTTATAGGATTCCTTGATTTCAAGGAGAATTTCTGCTTTGGGGTGCTTCGCCGCGACCGTGTCACGTATAGCTTTAAGACGGGCCGCTTTCCGGGTCATTTCATCCTCATCAAAATCACGAATCAAGACTTTGACAGAAACCTGATCCACGCCGCCTTCAATGCCGTAAGGATGGAGATACCCCTCTCTTTTTTCTGTAGTTTCGGGAGCCGGATCGTTGTTCAGTTCTTGAATAATATCCGATGCCACGCGAATCGCATTGGTCAGTTTGTTCTTTGCATATCCGGGATGCACATTCACACCCTGGATTTTAAACACGGCGGCTGAAGCGTTGAACGTTTCATTTTCAATCTCACCCACAGAACTGCCATCTGCGGTGTAGGCGAAATCTGCGCCGAATGCCTTGACATCAAAATGCTCCGTACCCCGGCCTGTCTCTTCATCCGGCGTAAATCCGATGCGAATTCGGCCATGCTTGATTTCAGGATGAATTGTTAAATATTGCATCGCGGTCAGAATTTCCGCGATTCCGGCTTTGTCATCAGCGCCGAGCAAGGTCGTACCGTCAGAAGTCACGATGTCATGGCCGATGTGGTTCTGAAGAGCTGGATTCTCATCCACACGAATCACCTGGGAGGCATCTCCTGGCAATTGAATGTCTCCACCCTGATAGTTTTTGTGCACGATGGGTTTGACATTTTCTCCTGAAACATCGGGAGAAGTATCCACATGGCCGAGTAGTCCGATGGTAGGTACGGACGCATCTTGATCGGCGGGAAGATTGGAATCCAGCGTGGCAGTCACATAGCCCCACTTATCCATTGCAGCATCCTCAAGGCCGATTGCTTTAAGTTCATGGACAAGTAGCCGGCCCAGATCCTTCTGTTTCTCTGTGCTGGGGTAAGATTCCACCCCCTCCTTGGACTGGGTATCTATTTTCGTATATCGTATAAATCGGTCGAGTACTGTTTCTGACATGACGAACTCCTCACTTTTTCTTTCGTTTGTTCCCGGCAAGCATCTGCACCACACCAATGAACAGGGCTGCTCCGATCACGGACCAGATCACAGGGATTTGGCGAAAATACAGAAAATCATGGATACCTGTTTTGGAACTCAGCCACATACCGATCAACGCACCGGCAAATCCCACAACGATATTGGTCAGACAGCCTTTGTTATCTGCGCCAGCGATCGCCGCACCAAGCGATCCCAATATCGCGGAGACAATGAGAAGAATCAATAAATTTAAAAGAGTCATCAATCATCCTCCTTTTCTTTTTTAAGTGCCTTTTCTATCCGGATCAGTCGTTTGGACATGTCGTTCATGCGCCACTCCAAAGAGGATAACATCCAGAATTGAAAATGTGAAACCCGCAATTCGTTTTGCAGCATAAAGAATATCTTGAGTGAAATCAGCGCCAGTCCGACCTCTACTGCGGGCAGTTCCCATTCTTTGGGTAGAAATGGAGCTGCAATCAAGGTGGCGATAATAAATGTAAGCATGAGCACCGTAGTGATCTTCTTGGCCGTTGTGGGTTTAGCGCCCACCTGCCCGACGAGCCTGCGGATTCGCTCTTTTTCAGCTAAAAACGATTCAATGTCATCTTCATCATATTTCCTGTCAAGATCCACAAATCCTCCTTTTTTCAGGTAGCCGGAATGACTCAAACATCCTGGTCTTTGCCTTCCCAGTATTTCAGAAGGACGAGCCGATAAGCGGGTTGATGCATTTTTCGGTAGAAATTGCTGTGCCGCACCGGAGGGAATCCATTCTCCTGCATAGCATCCCAGAACTCTCGAATCGCGTTTTTAGTAAAAGGAAGCTCCAACTCGTCAACCATTTGAATGGCCGCATCCCAGTACTGTTTGAGAAGACTCTCATCCGGCGTTGTCTCTTTGAGTGAACGTTCGAATAGATTAAGGATTTGCTCCGGAGTCCCGCCCTGCTCTTTAAACGGGCGAAGATTCACGCGTATAAGTTTTTGTCGGGGATCAATATTTTCAATCAACGACTCATTAAAGAATGGATCTTTAAGACCCCGCCATTCGGTTGATAAATCGATACGAGCCGTTGCCATTTCATTGATATAATGGATGCCCCCCTGCGTCACCTGGTAGCACATTTTGTACATATCCTGCACATCGAATTTGGGATACAACACAATTTGTTTTCTAATGATTTGAAGCAGATTTTCCCGTTCTAACGCATCCACCGGTCAGCCCTCCGTCACTTCATGAATTTACATTCATTACTCTCACTGGCCAATCGCCTATTGGAAAACATTTACAGCTCCACCTCCACGTAATCATCCCCGAATGTTTTGCCTGCTTTATTAAAAAGATCACGGATGTGGTCATCCATCGTAAAATAAAAAATCTGCCAGCCGGATCGGGCGAGGTCCGTCACAGTCTGGACGAGCCATTCACGCCGTTCATAATCGGAGTATTGAAACGCATCGTCTAATATCAGAAAAAGTGGATCAGCCTGTTTACCCAGATTTTTCAGGCTGAATCCGATACGCAACGCCATGAGCACCTGTTCCTGGGCGCCTGTACTGAGATCGGAAAAAGGGAAATCGTGAAGTTCATCGGAAAGAATCAGTTTATCATTTTCCAATCGGAGTCCGCTGTATCGATGGGTGATTTTATGGAGGGGTTGGAGAATCGTTTCCGATGACAGACCCTCCGCGATCTTGCGATGTTCATCCTTCCTCAGACTTTCGAGAATGTTGTGCACGGCCTTCTTGCCTAAAATATCTGCCGTAATTTCGCGGTATTCCTTTGCAATCGTTTCGCGTTTCAACCTGAGATTGTCGATAATCGTTTCCCAGTCTGAGGAAATTGAATCTCCAGTTTGCGAACAAATCATTTGCTTAAGTGTATTGAGTTTCTGATCTTCCCCCTGCAATTCTTCCTGGAGCGAATGGACTGTATCCTGAAACTCCTGGTGTTTCTGCTTACTGTATATCAATCCTGGATCATCCTGGATAAAATCTGATGGATCAACATCAAGTTTATCAAACTGCTCCTTCTGTATCTCCCTTTCCCTGTTCAACTGATCAAGAGTTTGCTCTGCTTTAAGCAAGATATCATCCCATTGATCTTCCGGCAGTTTTTTTCCAGCGATGGATACAATGCCCGCTTCCACTTCAATCCCCAATTTCTCAATCACGGATTCTCCATCGCGTACCTCATCAGACAAATATTTACTCTTTTCATGAATCGATCGCATGGATTCATGACGTGCTTCCATTTGGGCAAGATCTTTCAGGGGTTCCTCAAATCGGAATTGATAGGCTTCCTCCAGGGCGACCCGTTCATCCTCATAGGGCTTTTTCTGGAGCGAACGTCTGAGACGAATAATATAAACCAGAATAAGTGTGATTGCACATCCGAGAGATGCAAGTGCTGGTATCAAATCACTCAGATAGATGAACGTGCCGCATCCAAGAAGGAATATGGCTGCAAGAATCGGAAACAGCAGGCCGGGCATTCGGACCGGATTTTCCAGCAATTGACGATATGTAAGAACTGCGTTTTTTAGCCAGAGATAATGGACACTCTCACCTTCAAGTGTATTTGCTACATTTTTCACTTTTTCAAGTTCGGAAAATTTTTGTTGAAATGATCTGAAGGAATCCTTCAGCTCCTGAAACCGGTTTGCATCCAGCTTCGCGATTCGGGATTCAATCTGCTTCAGCTTCTCGGAAAGTTGATACGCCTGAAAACACCTGGCCTGCTCCATCTGGTTTAATCGATTAATGGATTTTTGCAAAGTGTCTTCAATATGTTTGCGCCGGCCGCTCAACCATCCTTTTTCAATCTGCTCAAAGAGTGTATCCAACTCCTGGAGTTTTTGGAGAAGTTCAGTACGGGTTTTTAAAGGGGGTCGGTTCTGTCCACTGAGCTGTCCATCCAGGATTTGGGCGTCCCGAACCGTTGCGGGAATGTACTCTTCAATCCGATCCAGCAGCATTTGATTGGATAAATATTTCTTGAGCACTTTTCCATCCATACCCTCTGGATCGTCATCAAAAAGCTCAAGTTCAGCTCCCTTTACAACCAACAGTCGGTGAAATTGCGGCGGCAATCCCAGCGTGGATTTTTCCCAGAAATCATCGATCTTTTCGCCTGCACGCGGTAGAAACTCAATCTTCCTGTCATCAAGCCCGGTGACTACCACCTTGCCCGCGCCAATGGCATCACGTGTACGCCATCTTTTATCGATTCGAAAAAGGCTTCGCATCAGAAACTCGACAAGATAGGTCTTGCCATGTTCATTGTGACCATAGATCAGATTGAGCAGACGCGGTTTCATTGAAAACCGTTTGATCGGCCCAAGCTGTTCCACCTGTATGGATTGAATACGTACCGGCATCATGACGCTCCATAAATCACGTGCAGCGCTTGTAGAAGTATTTCATT
>JABMRT010000222.1 GCA_013202295.1 Candidatus Zhuqueibacterota bacterium | reverse complement strand
AGTTTAAACTGGGTAGTATCTGTATACTTGTGCTATTTTTTGTATTGGGATGTGCAACTGTGAATTATGTTGGAAATTCATTAGACCCGACAACGAGCATTGACACGTATTTTTCTGAAAATGATATATCGCATGAATATACTGTCATTGGACATGCAATTGGTCTTGGTATGATGACCGAACCTGATAGGATTCAGGCAAAATTGATCGAGGAAGCTAAGCTTAAAGGAGCTGATGCAATATTGTTTATTGGGATTGGGAAATCAAACGTTATCATTAGTGCGGGCGCAAGCACTAACGAAAACCAGATATATGCATCATTCTTGAAGTATAAATAACCGAAAAGAATGATAGTCTAATTAATACACGTAACAAGAGAACTCGAACTCTGTACTTGTACCACAACGCGGGGGCGGGTTACGGTGCAGAGCCACGCGATGGCGAGTAGAAACTAGTTTTGGAGAGACCGAATGGTATCTGATCCCCCGCCAAATTTGTCGCACTCAATCATTGTCAGAATTATTACTAGTTAGGAGGATTTACCGGTGAGAAAATTTTCATTCATACTTGTCTTTCTTTGTTTAATCCCAATGTTTGTTTTAGGAGCAGAACCCCCAGCTGACTTTGATAAAAATTGGCCACAATGGCGTGGACCCAATGCAAATGGAGTGGCACCTTATGGTAATCCACCCATCGAATGGAGTGAAAGCAAAAACATCAAATGGAAAATCGAGCTCCCAGGGAAGGGTCACGCAACTCCGGTTATCTGGGATGATCAGATTTTTGTTCTGATAGCCATCGAAACCGATAAAAAAGTAGAGCCAGGGGAAGGCATACAGACCAAAGCGAAACGAAGCAGAATACCATTTACCACCGGGACATCAAAAATTCATAAGTTTGCAATTTTTGCTATAAACCGTTTTGATGGACAAATACTCTGGCAACGAACAGCTCGCGAAGAGCTGCCTCATGAAGGAATCCAGAAAACTGCATCCTGGGCATCCAGCTCACCCGTGACGGATGGAGAACATGTTTATGCTTGTTTTGGCTCTAAAGGGTTGTTTTGCTATGATATGCAAGGCAATCTTAAATGGGAAAAAGATTTGGGCGACCTGAATATTATTAATAAATGGGGCGGGGGAAGCTCGCCTGTGCTTTATAACGATAAAATAATTGTCAAGTGGGACCACGAAGATCAATCTTTTATAATTGCGCTGGACAAGAAGACCGGAAACGAGATTTGGAAAGTGACTCGTGATGAAGGAACATCATGGACTACCCCGCTTGTTATTGAAAGTAATGGACAACCACAGGTCATTACAAGTGCGGGTACCCGCGTACGCAGTTATGATCTAGCTACAGGAGACCTGCTGTGGGAAAGCAGCGGTTTGGCCGCCCCGGAGGTGATCCCGTCACCGGTTGCAAACGATGATATGGTCTATGTTATGAGCAGCGGAATATTCAAAGCCAGTGAATTGCAGGCTATTAAATTGTCTGAAGCAAAGGGTAACATAGCCGGTTCTGCTGCGATTGTCTGGACGCTGGACCGGGATACTCCCTATGTACCTTCACCATTGCTTTATGACAATATGTTGTATTTTTCAAAAGGTAATGACGGTACCCTGGCCTGCTTTGATGCTCTAACAGGGGAAGAGTATTATAGCCGTCAAAGACAAAAAGGATTTGGAAGTATATATGCGTCACCGGTGGGTGCTGGTGGGAGAATCTACATCTCCAGCAGGAAGGGATCAACCCTGGTAATAAAACATAGTAAGCAATATACAGTTTTAGCTGTAAACAAGCTCGATGACAGCTTTTCCGCATCGCCGGCGGTGGTTGACAATGAATTGTTTTTACGCGGGGAAAAATATCTTTATTGTATCGCAGAGAAATAGTCAGGCTGGAATTAATCAATTTTCCTAGAAAGTTGATTGAAAGTATGTTGATGAAGGGCACAAAAAGAGGAATATAATAATAACCTTGGATCCTTTTAACGGACCCTAACAAGGCAAGAGAAATTGATATGACAAACCAAATCGCCAATGCAATACCTCAAAAAGCTGCAAAAGTCGCAGGGTGGGCGTATCTACTCATCATAGTAAGCTCTATACTCTCCATGATTTTTGGACCCTACAAACTTTCTGTACCAGGAGATGTATCAGCAACAGTCACTAACATTATGGCTAATGAGACCCTGTTTCGTATTGGTGCCGCCTACGATTTACTTATGTTTGCGGGTGTTATAATCTTGGCTTTTTATCTATATGTTACACTTAAATCAGTAAACAAGAATCTTGCTTTTCTTGCAATGTTGTGGAGGGTTGCAGAGGCCATTATAGGGTGCCTCATGGTGTTTAGCAGTCTAATAGTTCTGCTGCTATTAAATGGCGAAAATTATACGGAAGTTTTTGAAACAGAGCAGTTGCAGGCCTTGGTTGGATTATTTCTCGATGTGAAGCCTGTTTCAGTATCAATGCTCTTCGTTTTTATCGGCTTGGGAACAATAGTCAACTGCTATTTATTCTACAAGTCACAGTATATTCCCAGAATATTGGCTGTCTTGGGGATGATATCATTCTCACTAGTGCTAATCGCTGCATTAATGACAATTATCACACCAAACAATGCTGCAGCTATTGATATAGCAGCTAAAGCATTAGCCACTATTTGGGAAGTAGTGATTGGGTTATGGCTTATTGTTAAGGGTATAAACGTCAAACAGTGGGAAAAACGTAATCTTGAATCTGTTTGATAATATCCACTGCCGAATTGTCAGGGTGAAGCGCAGAGAAGTTTGAAGGGAAGAGACTGAAACGGATGCTGCAGGCAATAGAAACGCATAATTTGTCTCTGCGTGCAATAAGTAAAGAAAGCTGTGTCTTAAGCCGATGGCGAGTAATAAATCAAGACCAATAATTGAATAATTAATTTACGAGATCGCATCTCATGAAAAAATCAATACACATAAAATGCTTTGTTTTTATCTGTTTATTCTTGCTGCCAATTGTGGCAGAGGCTCAGGATGAAATCACTTCTGAGGGCTTATCCCGAGCACAAGTCCTGAAATACCCGCTAATTTCGACCGCTTTGAGTATTGCTACGGTTACAGGTATAGGCAGAATAGATAGCGCGGATCTTGCAAATTATAAAACTCCCTGGTGGCTCGATGCCAGCATTGCTACTCAACATCTACCTATCTATCAGCTTGACAAACAGCTGGGAATGCGATATTCCCTAATTGAAGGAGGCTTTCTGGCCGCTCATTATGCAACGAAGAGTAGTAGTCCCACTATAACCGGAACTGCACTAAACCTGTATCTTAAAACTGCCTATTACTCGACTTATGATATGTATAAAATTGCTCGCGGCAGAGCCCAACCGGGCATTTATACTGATGAATGGCGCGGCTATGGAGTAAAGGAACTCTCTTTTGCCCCCTTTCAGTTGAAAAATATATTGCAGCCAATATTTCTAATCCCCGTTGGACTCATCACCTGGGGTCAGATTAATCAAATCCAGGATTCTGATACATCTATCTTCAAAACAAAGCAGGCCTATATCGATGGAAATAAATATTCTCTGGGACAAGCCATACCAATGATGATCGGGAATAATATGCTCCATTACCTGGCCACGGCTATTGGCGAGGAAGTACTTTACCGGGGGGTGATTTACGAAGAATTAAAGGTATCTTTCGGCTCCAAACGTGCCAAGCTATATGATTTCTTCATTTTTCCTGCGATTCATGTGCCCATGGATATCGCCGCCAGAAGAGACTTGGATTATATAATTGGACAGTTCATTCAACGTGGTGTTGCTACTCTTCTTTTTGATTTTGCCTACGATAAAGGCGGGCTCCCGCTTTCTGTGTCCCTGCATACCTGGTTTAATTTCATCAATTTTACGACTAACTGGATGCGTGATGGCGGTGTACCAGATACAGATCCCACAGATAATACTGGCACTTCTGTTTCCGTTATGCCACCCCTCACAATTAGTTTTACAATCTATTTCTAGAGAATAGATATAAGCGTAAGACAAAGCTATTGCGAGAAAGAAAAACAAACATTTAACCTAAAATAGTTTACCAGTATTTTCCAATTGGAGGAATCAGATCATGAAAACTAAACATTTGAACATCATATTTCTAATCACTTTACTGTCTGGGGTCTGGGCTTTAGACGATAATAGTGAAGTTTTATCTATTCTTGTACCCCTACAGGAAACAGAAAATGTAATACCATTTATCTTTTCTTTCAAGGATAATGCTAATCCGGCAATGAATCCATTTGCGGAACTGACAACAAACTTCCATTTAACTGTCTTTTCAGGGCGAGTCGGTTCTGTGCTTGGACTACAAATAAGTGGATTGATTAGTCATGTTAAATATGACTTTACAGGCTATGATGCAACTGGAATATCCAGTACAATCGGGGGAGATTTTTCAGGATTCCAAACAACCGGAATTAGCAACAAGATAACGGGCAGTTTTATTGGTATTCAGGATGTCGGAATTTCAAATACCGTAAAACAACCCTTAAGTGGGATGCAAATTGCCGGCGTAGTTCAAACTCGAACTGGTGCTGATATTCGCCAGTTCAGCGAAGATGAGACTGAGTATTCACAATTTTTTGGATTACAGTTCTGATTCCGGTTTTTCTGCCATCAGGCT
>JABMRT010000221.1 GCA_013202295.1 Candidatus Zhuqueibacterota bacterium | reverse complement strand
TCACGTTGGCAACGTGATGCTCTACCAACTGAGCTATTCCCGCTTAATCTTCTCTACGTAATCGCCTGAACAATTGCTTCCTGCGCTCCCGGATACTCTGATCTGTTCTACGGGCGGCCCGAAAGGCAAACATGAGAAAGAACAACAACAAAATGATCAGGCAAAACTTCAATACAAGTTATAATTTTTCAGGTCTTTGTCAAGTCTAAAAATCATATTTTCGGACTCTTTTGCAAATGACCAATCGTGAAAAAGCTGTAAAGGTTCCGGCCGCATCCATTTGGGCATTGATACCCTTTGAAAATACGTTCGCACTCTTCATAATCGCGAACTGGATACTTCTGAACTGTATTACAAGCTTCACATGTGATGACCAGCTCTTGATACAATATTTCTGTCATCGGTCAGTCCCAATTTGACTTCAGAAGCGGAAAAAATATACAGAATAATTCAAGAAATGTCAAGCCGATTCTGAGCGACAAGGATGGGATATTAAACAACCAAAACTGTGGATCCGCCATACCGGACTGACATCCCCTTGCGGATCTTGCGCCGTTTCCTAAATTCGATTTCTCTGTCAACCTGGATTTCACCATACTCAATTTCAATCTTGGCCTGACCTCCTGTTGAAAAAAGACCCGTGATTTTCAACAATTTGACCAGCTCAATATACTCATCCTTGAGTTCGAATTCGATGTGTTGATTGTTTTGTAACATAGACGCTTCCTGATTTTTTAGTAGTCGGATAAATGCCATTCCAACTATAAGTCGGATCTCAACACCCGATCCATCTCTGCTTTGGCATCAGGGATTGAATAGACATCGGTGCGGACGGGTAATCCCTTTTCAGCAAGGGATTGCATCCACGAAACAACTTGAGGGTGCGTTAGCGCAGCACGAACCAGAATTTTATTGTTGGAAAACAAATCCGGTCTGGAGCCATCAAACGTGATCTTTCCATTTTCAAGAACGAGGATGCGATCTGCAAGCGTTGCAACCAAATCCATATTATGAGAGACAAAGATTACCGTTTTCCCGGATGCCCGAAACGTCTGAATCACTTGCATAACGCAGTCCGAGGAAGCCCGGTCAAGACCAACTGTCGGTTCATCGAGCACAAGTACATCCGGATTCATGGCCAGAATTCCCGCAAGTGCCACCCTGCGCTGTTCACCACCGCTCAGATGAAAGGGAGAGCGATCCTCGTACTGATTATAATTCAACCGAACCAGCTTGAGTGCGGATCGAACGCTTTGTTCCACCTTTGCTTCGTCCTCCCCCAGATTTTTTGGACCGAAGGCCACATCCTCAAAAACTGTCTCTTCAAACAGTTGAATCTCTGGAAATTGAAAAGCCACCCCAATTCTTCTTCGAATTTGTTGAATTAATTTCGGTTGGGTATGAAGATCCTGATCATCGATAAGTATCTGACCGGAAGTGGGACTCAGCAGCCCGTTCAGATGCTGTAGCAGCGTGGTCTTGCCCGATCCCGAAGGCCCCACAATCGCAACAATCTCTCCCGGCCCGATCTGAAAGGAGATCTGCTCAAGCGCCTGATGTGTTGGCAAGAGAGAAGAACGGTATTCAAAGGAGACCTCTTTAAATTCTATCTTCAAATCCGAGTCGCCTCACGTATGCTTGCAGTTCGGTATGAATAGGAACATCCAGTCCCATCTCTTTAAGAACATCCTGATTTTGAAATACGGTTTCGGGAGGATTATCGAACACAAGTTTGCCGTCATGAAGTACAAGTAGCCGCTCACACCAGAGTGCCTCTTCCGGAAATTGTGTAATAAGAAGCATCCCCCGATTGGCTTTGGTTTCTACGCGGATAAAATTTCGGATCTCTTCTCGCGTTTTAGGGTCGAGCAGCGACGTCGGTTCATCCATCACATAATAACTGGGCTGCATCACCCAAACCGAAGCAAGCGCCAATCGTTGCCGCTCTCCACCGGACAGGCGATGTGGTGGTATCTGCCGATATGAGGAGAGATGAAACCGAGCCAGAGCCTCATCCACGCGTTGAACCATCTCAGCATGATCAAGCCCCAAATTCTCAAGCCCGAAAGCCACTTCCCGTTCTACGGTTGTAGTCACAATTTGCATATCCGGATTCTGAAAGACCATGCCGACATGCCGACGGATTTCATGTAATTGATCCTCATCCGCAGTGGACATCTTATCAACCACCACACTACCGGATGCGGGTAGAAGCAATCCGTTCAAACAGCGGGCAAGCGTGGTCTTGCCCGATCCGTTGCTCCCCATGAGCGCCACACTTTCACCAGAATGCAACTGAAATGAAAGACCCCGAAGCGCGAAATCTGAATCACTTTCGGGGTAAATATATTCAAGATCAAGGATTTCAATCATGAGAGGTCATCCAGCTTTGTACATGCGAAACAATCCGGTCCGTGGCACCGACATTCTGTGCGACCAGATCCATCGCATGTTTCCCAAGAGAGGTACGTTTTTCTTCATCCTGAAGAAAATCATGAAGCAGATTATAGACATCATCACTATTGTTCACCACGAATCCGACACCGCGTTTGGCCAATTGCCCCGCTTCATATGAATTTGTTGAGCGGGGACCATACAAGACCACATTGCCCAGAGCTGCAGGTTCAAGCACATTGTGCACACCGGGCCCAAATCCACCCCCCACAAAAGTCACATCTCCCAGCGCGTAGAGACTGGCCAAAATGCCGATTCGATCCACAAGGAGCGCATCACCCTGATGCTCCTGATTCAATTGGATCTTGGAAAGCCGCTGAGAATGAAATCCACAGGTTTCGAGCTCTGTTTCCAGAAGAGACAAATGTTCTTCCGTGGGTTCATGGGGGACAAAAACAAGCCATGGCAGAAGGTTATCTTCTTTCAGTCGGCACAGGGCCTCAATCAGAACAGACTCGTCAGAAGGCCATGTACTTCCCATGACAAATCCCAAACGGGCGCCCTTCAACGTGCGTAACGGAGAAACAAGTTCCTCTGCCGTGTGGGATCGTCGGACAACCTGATCATATCGCGTGTCGCCAACCACGGTCACCTTGCCATCCCCTAGCCGGTAATGGTGGAACAGATCAGCCGCCTCTTGCGAGATTGTGAGCACTTCATCGAAGCTTCCATACAAATACCGGTTCACTTCGAGAATGATTCGCCATTTCAAATGGCCTTGATGCCGGATGGAGCAATTCGCCAAAAGGAGAGGGATTTTCCGATGGTTCAATGCTTTTAAGAAGTTGGGCCAGAAATCGTGACGAATCACAATCACAGCGTCGGGCTGTATGGTTTCGATGAATCGGGTTGCGTTCCGGCGGGTATCAAGGGGCAGATAGCACAGATGATCTGCATCAATATAATCATGCACATGCGCCAGTCCGGATGGGGAAAAGAAACTGACGATCACATGACAATCAGGGAACTGCTCTTTCAATTTGACCACGATGGGTTTGGCCTGTTCGAACTCACCCATTGAGCTGTTATGAATCCAGAAACGGGGGCCGGAACCAAATCCCCGGACCGCTTCCTCCAATTCCAGAAATACCCGCTTTCTGCCGACTACTCCGATTCGCATTTTCTCATTCGTCAAAGTGAGCAGCCGGGTTACGATATCCAGAATTGGCAATACGAGAACATTATAAATTATGATGAAAACCCGGATCATTCTGATGCTTTCTTTATAAGTTGTTCAGCTGTTTCAATGACTTCGCTTGCTTGGATATGTCGCATACAGTGAAAATGATCTTTTGGACAACGCGCTGTCCCATGATAGGAACATGGCCGACAATCCAGCTCTTTTTCAATAACTGTGGATTGAGCGCGGAAAGGATAAAAACCGAGCTGCCGGGTCGTGGGTCCGAACAACACAACAACCGGGGTTTGAACCGCAGCCGCGATATGCATCACACCCGTATCATTGGTTATGAGAATCCGTGCTTTCTCTATTAAAGTTAAACTTTCCTGAAGAGAGAGTGCGCCGGATAAATCCGAGTGCAATTCAGGAATGTGCTTCCCCACTTCACGGCAGATCGCACGATCCTGCTCTCCACCAATCAGGATCACTTGATTGCCTCGTTCCGAGAAATGATGCCCTACTTCACCGAACCGTTCAGGAAGCCACCGCTTGGTCGCGCGTCCCGCGCCCGGTGCCAGCAAAATAATTGGGATGGAAAGATTTATCCCTTTGAGTTTTTCATTGAGGGATGATCCTGCTTCCAAAGCTGGAAAAAGCTCCGCGCCCTTGCCATCATCTTTCACATCCCAGGATTTTACGGCTTGCAAATAACGGAGCGACACCGCTTCATCCTTCTTATATCGATCCCAACGAAAACGCACAAGCAGTAATCGTTTGAAACGCTCAGGTGAAAAACGGACTTTCCTTTCAGCTGGGATGCGAAATGCAAACCACCTACTTCGTATGCTGAATTGTAAATCCACAATCGCATCATACTGTTGATCCCGAAGCTGCCGGATTAGATCACCCGTGCTTTCTTGTGTATCATATTTCCAAACCCGGTGTACCGCCGAATGGGTCTCGATCAACTCGGCGTATTGGGATTTCACAAGAAAATCGATTTTCATTTCAGGATAGCAAATTTTCAACATGCGCAGAACAGGCGTGGTTAAAACCACATCTCCGATCGCACTGAATCGAATCACAAGAATTTTCTTGGGCTGCCACATGATATATTTGTTTAGATCTATTTAAATTGAATATCTGACAATGTTACTATAATAACTGCACTTTATTGCGGAGCCCTTCAGAAACCACCATTTTAAGTTGATGCCCTTCTTCGAAAAGGATGAGCCCCTCAAGATCAGGATGTGACTCAATAAAAGCCATGCCCCGTTCTGGACCCATCACAAAAACCGCTGTGGCGTAGGCGTCGGCCCGCATGGCCATTTCTGTAACAATCGTTACACTCACGCAACCGCTGGCAGGCATACCCGTTTTCGGATCGAGAATATGATGATACCGCTTCCCATCATGCATGAAAAAACGTTCGTAATCTCCCGAAGTTGCAACACTGACCGGATTGGTTTCAATGACGCCGTACAGAGATTGATGATCCGGCCGCGGATGCTTGATTCCGATTCGCCAGTGCGGATTCTTTGGATGGCTGCCAATAATACGCAGGTCTCCGCCCGCATCCACCATAGCGGATTTAACACCAGCGGATTGGAGAACTTCAACCGCACGATCAATATTAAATCCTTTGACAATCCCTCCCAAATCAAGACCCGCATTCTTCTTCTGAAGCCGTGCCTTTTCTCCACTCAGTTCAATCTGATGATAATCAATCAGGGGCAAATATGCATCTATATCTTTTAGAGCTGGCACTTTGGGTGCATCTGAATAAAATCCCCATAAATCCTTTACTACACCCACTGTTGCGTCGAATGCGCCATCTGTCGCTTCGCTCACAAAAACTGCTTCCTGAAGAACGGTTTTTGTTTCTTCGGAAATGGCAATTGCTTCTCCCCCGCTTGAACGAATCATCAACGATACATCGCTCTCAGGCCTATGCGCTGAGGTTTTTTCTTCAACTTCTTTCATGGCCTCGAAAGCTTGATCAATGGCCTTTTCTGTATCTTTACTGGACAATTCGAAATCATAGACTGCGATACGGACTACCGTATCCATTAAAAACCGTGTGGCTTCAATGGGTTCGAGAGATGTAGATTTCTGGCAACTGGAAATAAACAGCAGGAAGAGCAGACCTAAGATTTTTCGTTTCATTTCTTTCTTTCTATCTCAAATGATATCAACTTTGAGAGAGCCGATTGACAGGAGGACCTGGGCAGAGTCTTAAGAAACGATTCACCCTTCTGCATGGTTTCAATAGCCATAACTTCGGCTGCTTTCACACCTCCATGGGAGATAACAAACTCCCGCGCCCAGTCCCAATCTTCGGATTCACCCTTTTTAAGGTGCTCCATAAACTGCAGGGTGGACTCTTCATTTGCATCTTCCAGAGCAAGGATGGCTGGCAGGTTGATCAAGCCATCAAGAAAATCATTGCCCACCGGTTTGCCCAGCATTTTCCCGTTTGGACTATAATCCAGAACATCATCCTGCATCTGAAATGCCAGACCAAACTGCTCACCGAAGGACTGCAATCCCTTTCGAATGGAGGGATCTGAATCCGAAATCAATCCAGCCAGATCGCCCGACATGGCAAACAGACTGGCGGTTTTATCACTTGAAATTGAGAGATAGGTGTCCATAGAAGGATTGGGATTGCGCCGCTGCAAAGCCTGATTCAGTTCACCCCGTGTCATCCTCAAGACCGTATCGGCAAAACGCTGGGATACCTCAGGCCATTTCACATGTTGTGCCAGGAAAAGTGAGCGGGCCATGAGATAATCGCCGGCAAGCACGGAGATCTTGCTGCCCCATAAGGCGTTAAGCGTCTTTTGACCGCGCCGCGTGGATGCACCGTCCACCACATCATCGTGAATCAGACTTGCCAAGTGAAGCATCTCGATCAGTA
>JABMRT010000220.1 GCA_013202295.1 Candidatus Zhuqueibacterota bacterium | reverse complement strand
TTGTAGACATCAATCCTTCAAATCCGTTTGTAAGGGCTGAAAAGTCTCCACTTTCACCATCAAATACATCCATTCCAGTAGCAAAATTACCCGGAAGCGGTATATCAACCTGAACATCCATATCCATATTCATACCACCACCACCTAATTCCATATCGGTTAAATCTAAAAATTCACTTCCGATATCCGGATTATTAAGAAGATCCGAGATATTACTCGTGATTTCATCTGCAATTTTTTGCTCGCTCATCTGTATATTTTCCGGTTCCGAAGGCTTTTCCACCTTTTCTTCTTGCGGTCTCAAATCCGGTGGAGCTTGCGGCTCGATCAATTCAAAAAAGGTTTCCTCTATAACAACTGCTTCCTGATAATTAGGGAAGGGGATCAGGATGAGAATTAAATAGGTGATAAGCATAATAATGCCTACAAGAATCCAAGTGGTTCTTCGTTCCGTATCCAATTTCAGGTACCAGCTGATTCCCCAAAATGTATGCTCGGACGGATTTAATGCTTTTGAATAATGCAATGAATTGTATCCTTTTATCTAACCAATCGATACAGTGCAAGACTTCTTTTATTGATATTTTTAGGAATATCATTACGATCACATAAATCGAGTACATCCACAGTGGTCTGAACTGTTGAATTCTCATGCGGCGAAACGAGAATTACAATATCTTTCGAATCACGCCGTTTTATTTGTTCACGAATTTTTTTCACAGACAATTCGAGATTTGAAATGGTATTATAAGATTCCCGTTTATTTTTTATTTTGAACAAACCAATCTTGAAATGATTGGACTGATCAATTTCTATTTCGATAACCTCAGGCGGTAATTTTTTCTTTTCCGGAATCTTGTTTATTTTGGCCGGAAGCGGCAAGGTGGCATTTATATCAATAACACTGATTGACATAAAACCAAATAAAACGATCAATACAATGTCAATTAAGCGAACAATCATGCGTTCAGATCTCCCAATTTAATATGTATGGCGAAGTCCACTCTGGCTCTTTAGCGATTTGACGACCAGACTTTTATCAAAATTTCTCCGTTCACAGAAATCAGCGATTTGCATGGCATAACGGATCGGAGCCTTTGATTCTGAATATATTTTAACACGCACCTTTCCTTTATACTTTGATTGTTTTTTGCTGACATATGAAACCAGTTCTTCATATGATTTTATTAACAGGGTCTCATTTTCAAGTAGATATCCATATTGATCATTTTCATATGGAAATATGGCTATTTCAATCAGATTCTCTGTATCAGGCTTTGAAGTGCGTGTCTCAGTAGAGACAGGCAGGTTCACTTTGCTTCTCTGCTCAACCTGACTGATCGAGATGAATCCAAAGAGTAATATTAAAACCACATCAATTAAGCGGATGATTAGACCATCGTCTTTCTTTTTCATAATTATTGCCCAAGCGCTTGAATTGAAATTCGCTTTTTCTCAATCTGCTCAACACTCACTTGTATGGCATTAAATCCTGGAGTGCGACCCGATGTGAATTCGGCTGAAGCAAGGCCGTTGTTATCAGTTTCTGCGTCAATGAAAGATTTATTGTTTGTAAATTTTCCATCACCCATTTCAACTTGAAAGTGGACGATACATGAGGGAATAAGATTACCTGAATCATCCAACACCTCAATGACAATGGGTGCAGGTAATTTCTGTCCGGCAGATGCGGATTGATTATTGCCCGTTTTAATTCTGAAATCTGTTGGCTCAGATACAATAACTTCATAATTAAAATGGACAGGATCTTCTGGATGCTCAGGATGTGTGACCTGTATTTGACATGAACCATTTTGTTTTTGTGGTGTAAAAAAGACTTCAGCCCTTCCAGATGTATCGGTTTGAACATCAATGATGGATTCACCATTTTCAAAAATTCCCATATTATTCAGGGATTCAAACAGTATTTTCTCTCCACTTTTTACAACTTTCTTTGTCCCCTTAATTTGAAGACATTCCACGATCAATGGATGGGCTAATTTTTGATTGATCATTATCTTTTGTTCATCACCGGATACAGGGATTAATTTATATTGAACTGGTTCTTCGACCTCTTCTATCTGGACAACCTTCTCAGTTACTTCTTTTTTACTTATAGGGGTTGCTGGTTCTGGCTGCTCTAGTTGCGCGGATGCCGTTACAGGTACCCTTTTAGAGTCTGTTCCAATAACCATAGAGGGTCTTATTTCAATGACTTGCCTCCACAGGCGTTCACTTAATTCAGCAAGGTTTTTTAAATAGCGATTAAAAGAACCACTAACTTCAGTTGTACAAAAATTTAAAATTACACTGATCACAAGCCCCATAAATGTTGTAATAAGCGCGATTCCCATACCTGAGAGTATGACTTGCTGATCCATATCGCCCTTGAAAAAAGTCTGGAACATTCCCCAGACGGTACCTAAAAGACCAAGTGCGCCAGCTGTATCAGACCAGAAAGCCATGCGATTTTGAAAAGTTGAAAAATGTTGTTTTTGAATATCTGTAAATTTCTCCAGTTCTTCATTAAACTTGGCTGCATCCGGAGATGTCTTTAACGTCTCGAGCAATATCTCGACAAGATTCGCCGCATTTGAAGGTTTCTGCTTGGCAAGCAAGCTCACTTGACCAAGATCTTTATATCTTTTAAAATCCAAACGATAGAGGGGAGAAGCTTTTTTCCAGTCTATAAACAGGGCAACGCTTTTGCGAATGATTACAATGATACCAATGATGAACGTTAAAAAAAGAGGCCAGCGGAAAATACCCGCTTTTTCTGTTAATTGCCAGAAGGTTTCAATTGTATTGGTTCCCGACGTTTCAGTTTCAGGAGTGGGTTCTGCTTGTGCCCAGACTAATCCAGCCTGAAGAATCAAAACAAACAAAAAGATAATGCCCCCTAAAACATATTTTTTCTTAACCATCTTGAATAATCCTCCCATAAAATTAATCTGATTTTATTTCAATCAGGTTTCGTTCGCCTGTTGGATCGACAACGCATTCAAAATTATCCTGATATATAATATAATCGTTAAGTACAAGACTAAAATGATATCTCCCAGGTTGAATTCGAAAGCCATTTTCTAATTCATAAAGCAACCCTACTGTTTCATCCTCAATAATCACTTCTGCGTTTCGCCACTCCCGTATTGAACCAGCATCCAGATAGAAATATACGGTTTGATCTGATAGCTTTTTCTTTTCTGATTGATCTGAGATTGGAAGATTTTCGATCGTATTGTGTTTGATATTAACACCCTGGAAATGCAATAATAAAAAACTAACAAGCAATATGACAAACAAACCCGTAGTAGCTACAACATATTGTTTTTTAGATATTTTCTTATTGGTAAAATATCGTTTTAATATAGCCTCATAGTTGGGAATATCCGATTGTTGTATAGATAAAGAGTAATGAGCAGACTGAGTTTCAGATTCGATGGAAAACGAGGCGTCATTTCTCATAAAAAGACTTGTAATGTTATCATCTCCGCCTGCAGAATTGGCCAAATCAATGAGCGCATCAGGCAGATCTTTCAAATTTTTTAAATTTTCTGATATTTGTGTATGTAGAGCCTGATCATCAACAAGCCCCCATAAGCCATCTGTACATAGCAAGAAAATATCATCTTTTCGCAACGTATATTGAGCAATATCAACCTTCACAGTCGGCCCCATTCCCAGCGCACGCGTAATGACATTTTTATTATCAAAGTTCTTGTATTCATCAAAAGATATCTCTCCGCGATCATATAAATTTTGTGCAAAAGAATGATCCTTTGTCAAACATTGAAATGTGTTATTTTGTAGCCGATAACATCTACTGTCTCCGACATGAAATATAATGATTGAATCTCTGAATACATGCAAACCAACAATTGTTGTACCCATTCCCTTTTTTACTCGATGCTCTTCAGCGATATGTAGAAGTTGTAAATTTGCCAATTGAATCGCATAAAATATTCTTTTTATTACCAGTTGAGGACTATCAGCGAAATGAGTATCCAGTTGGTTCATATCGTTTTCTGTTAATCGAGAAAAAAAACTTGCAACATTTTTTGCTATACTGCGGCTTGCAAGATCCCCCATCTCATGCCCACCCATACCGTCGCACACAATTGCTAGCTTGAGCAATTCATCAATAAGAAAGAAATCCTCATTTAATTTTCGTTTCAATCCAACATGACTATTACCACCGAATATCAATTTTCTTCTCCGCTTATGTTAAAGGATTTGGTCGATAGGGTCTTAGGGTTTTTTGTAGTCGGTTGGCACGAAATTTATAAGAGAAATAAAAGATGCATGATGCTAATAGAATCAAAATCACACTTAAAACCATTTGGAATTGAAAATAACTCTTCCTTCCAAAATCAACCTTATATACAGCATTTTGTGAAGCGGATCCATGAAATTGATCCCATAACAGCTGGTTTTTGAAAACAACTGTGCCTGTTTTTATCTTGTAAATATCCTTTTTAATATTCATGCATAGAATCTCAACCATCTGATCACCGTCAATATCACCAATGAGAGGCGATGTCCTGAAGGGTGTGTCAAGAGCAGGACTTTGCCATATCAATGCGCCACTTTTTCCGTTCAACACATATATAACACCATGATCACTTCCGAAAACAATATCCGCGATTCCATCTTTATTCAAATCTGCAAGTGCCGGAGGAGCGATAAACCGATCCGTTGTATCTGGTTGAAAAGACCAAATCGTTTCATTGGCATTTTCATAATCCTCCAAACCGTCCCCTCGATACGCCCTGACTATGCCACAATGATAAACAACAATGACATCCATGTTTCCATCACTATTAAGATCAGTCATCAAAGGACCGCTCGTATGGCGTGGTGTTTGACCAGAAGGCTCAATATCAGCTTCATACCACATTCTTTCTTCATTATTAAGATTGAATTGGATCACGCGACACTGTCGTGTGAAAGCAGCCAGAGCAGGAGTCTGTTGACTCACAAATCCGATTACAGGCTCTGCACTGATGTTGTTTCTTTCTCCATAGCTTGCGAGCGCCCCTTTAAGTGATTCATTTACATGGAATGTCTGTTCATCATACTCCCGCGAAATCGGATTGATTTTTAATATTCGACTTTCATTAGTACAAACATACATTTCCTTGATACTCTTTTTAGGTCCAAAGAAAATTGGAGCGCTTGAGATTTCGAATCCAGAATCAAATTCTTTCCAATTGATTTGTACGATCTGATTAAAACCTATATAGAATTGTCCCAGCTGTGAAACAACAGCCACATCCTTTGTGCCATTACCATCTATATCTTCCACAGTGGGTGCAGCTGCTAATAAACCGTTAAATTGTTTACTCCACTTTGAAATCGATAAGCCAGATCTTCCGTCAAGCACTGCCAACTTTGAATCATTACTTGAGAAAATAACCTCTGGAGTTTTATCGTCATTCAAGTCTGCCAATACAATAGATGTAGGAGATTGTATGAAAAATTTCTTGCTGGCATGCCAAATTTCTTCTCTTGTTTTGCAGTTAATGGCAACAATTTCATTATCTGATTTGGATAAAACTAAATTGATATAATCATCCCCATTTACATTTCCCAATGCAGGAGAACTGGCAATATCAAGATCATATCGAGACTCACTGCTTGTCATTCCTCTCAACCACGGTTCATTTATTTCTGTTGTGAGAATAATACGGTTGGATTTTGGTCTCTGGTTAATGATCTGCCAATCCTGAAAGGCATTAAAAAGCATCGGGCATGCTAATAAAACAATAGAAACAAGAAAACAGGTCAACAATTGTTGTGTATGCCGAATAAAGAAATCACCTGACTTTTTGGGGCGTGTAAAAGACCATTCGCCCTCATTTTGAAATCGAAAAATGGTGCTTTTTCCAGATCCCATGATTTCAATCTCATCCCCTGAGATTATCTGATAGGTTTCACCGTGTTGCATAACTTCTTTATTTAAACGAACCTCAGTGTGGCTTCCTTCAAAAAGTGAAATGGAATAACTTCCATCCCTCCTGTAAATTGATGCGAGTCTCCGTGAAACAGAGGAATCCTTCTTTGGTTGTTTGTTATTGGGATTTAAATATTGCAATACAATATCATTTCTTTGGGGATCTCTGCCAATCTTTACTTCATCTTGATCAAGGATAAATCGATTGCCAGAATACGGCCCATACACTGCCAAAAGATAAGCCTTGGCGTCTTGTGACACATTGACATCTGAAATCTCCCCGCTTTTTAGTTCAATTTCAAGACAATAATCGCTGAAGAATATTTTATCTCCCGATCGAAAAATCGCTTCAGTCATAACAAGATTTTTATTGATATATGTTCCACTCATTTCTTTAATGTTACGATCTCTTCGATCAAAAATGCGACATTCTTCTCCGAGAAATTGTTTTAAATGAAAATGTGACGGAAATACATTCTCTCCGGTAATATAAATTGTATCCATCGGATCTGAACCGACAGTTATTTCGCCCGGTAAATTTTCGAGATTCCAACGTCCCAGTATCTCAACACCTTTTCGAAGAAGAATGAAAGCCATAGAAAGATATCCTCATTTCAGTTGAATATATTTTTATAATGCCGCTAAGAGGCCAATCATGCAAGTAAAAATAGCACTCGAAATGGATATAATTTTATACTTTTGAATCGTTTTTTCATTCTCCTTGACCTTGAATATAACATTTGATAATTGTTGATCGATCTTATTGTACTGACCTTTTAGGGCTTCGATTTCTTCGGTTGAAGCTGTAGATACCTGTGTCTTAAGTTGTTTTGATATTTTTGTCACAATATCTTCTGTAATTTTCAAGGAATTGTCTTCGTTTTGCACAGTACCAAGTGAAACCTGCAATTCAGTAATTTTCTGTTCGAGTTTTACCAAATCCTGTTCATTACGGGATTGCTTCGCTGATATCTGATCCATTATCTGGAAAACATCATAGCAAGCTGTGATGACATCGCTAAACCGGGTGGCTTGTTCACTATCCGCTTTTGTGAGATCCACAAGTGAGCGAAGTATCCCTTTCTCACTAAAATACTGCCGAGCCTTGATTACCTGAGCCTTGCTTGGACCTTGAGAAAATGTAAATGAAGTAAATAAAAATGTAGCCACTAAAATGACTAGGGTAGTAAATCGACGTTTCATGATCATTCCTCCAGAATGTAACATAAATTGACTAATCAATTGACAAGTGTATACATACGTATTTGCGTTCAAATTCATCAGACGCAAAATCGAGAAAAACTTGTCTTTGAAAAATGGTAACAATCATTCCGAAACCAAAACTCAAACCATTCTCCTGCCATGGCCGCTTCCAGTTATAAATTGCTCCCTTTTCTAGCGATTCGGTAATTCCAGATCGTGAACCGGCTCTCAGGTAAATATCATATTTATCTGAGATATCATTATGTATCATTTCAATGGGCAATTTCCATTCGACACCATAATTAACACGGACCAGTTCTCCATGTTCTCTTTGTTTGTTTTTTCTTGCCAATTCAGCATCCATATTAATTGAAAGACTTGAGGTGGGTCTAAGCTGGATACCTGACTTTGCATGAAAGGGAATTCTCACAATTGCACCCTCATTATTCTCATATGCGCCTCGACTAAAAATAGTCGTCCCCAAAGTAATTATTTTATGTGGGGTATACTGCATTCCAATCGCAACCCGCAATCCCATTACAGACTGAGAATTAACAAAACCTTGAATCACTCCACCGAATGCAAGTTCTTTTTCAATTAGTTCAGAAGCAATACCTACAAAAACACCAATTGAATCACCGGTTTGCGCTTTTAAGGCAAGTCGATGCAATCCCAACCCGACTGACCATTTGGATGCGACTTGAATACGGCCTGCAATGAATTGTTCACTATACCCAGCCTGGGAACCCAGGTTAAGGGCAAAGGAGTATTTACTTCCCCCTATTAATCCTGCAGGATTGCACAGAATAGCAGCAGGACCGTGAACTGCGGCAACATATGCTGATCCCATGCCAACATATCGCGCTTCTGGAGTTGGATATAAATGAAATTCTTCTGCTGTGGCAAACGTTAATGAAGAGAAACAAAAGCAGTAAATAAAATATTTTATAGATATCCTTGATTTGACCATAACATCACCCTGTATTCCTCGTACTTGATAATGAAAAATTATTTTTTAGTCAGATTACATACAATTTCTGAGCCCAATTTCTCTGAAACCTTGTGATTGCGAATCACAGTATCTTCGAATTCTTCCTTTTTAAATAGAAAATCATACGAGCCGGAATTAATTTTTGTTTTTATTACTCCATTTTGATCTGTGATGCCTAATTCTATAAAGGGATCTTCCGATTGTGCTTTTCTCACTGACACTCTCACTCCCTCCAGATTTGTCCATTCTTCTTCTTCAATGACCGCAATCTCGACTTGTATAACATCTTTTCTTTGATCATCTGGGATCACTGTCTTTCCACCATTTCCTTTTAATGTATCAGAAGCAATGACTTTGGTTGAATCAGGTTTTGGGACCAACTTATCTTTCTTTTTACGCATTTTTAGTGCAAGTTTGCAAAATTCCATTTCTGAATCCAGATCTTCAGAGACATTACGTTTTCGAATCTCATTATCATCATATCCCCCCTTTTGAAATATGAAATCATACGAGCCGGAATTAATTTCTGTCTTCATTACACCATTCTGATCAGTAATACCCAATTCTATAAAAAAATCTTCTGACTGGGCTTTTCTCACTGAAACTTTCACTCCCTCCAAATTATTCTGATCATCTTCATCTGTAACCGTAACTTCAACTTGTATTGGCGCATGTATAGGTGCAGGATTCCGTGGTTCCTTTTTACGCATTTTTACAGTAATCTCGCTAATTTCTTTGGGGAGTACTGCAGATGTATCATAAAAATTTTTATGTCTCAATTGCATTTGTGAATCAAAACATCCGAGTGTACTGTGAAAGGGAGTGGCTTTATCGATGGGCTCATACTGCTTTCCAGAAGGACCCGGATTAAGAAATATTAGATTTGCTGAAATAGTATTGCCATCGAAATCTTCTGCTCGTATAACTATCTTTTTTCTTAATTGACGCAATATTTTAGAAGGTGTTCTCCTATTAATATTGAGTAAGAAGTTTGCCGAATTAAAATTTTCATATTCTTTCGGTGGCCTCATCTCAATCTGATGATCACCTGCTGTGAGGTTAAATGTTTTCGGAGACTTTCCAGCAGATGCATTCTCACCATCAATATAAACCAATGCACCTGATGGATTGCTCTGCAATTGCACATTTTTAAAAAAGTGTCCGTTAATCATGAATGCTGTCACACCCTGACTATCGGTACGGGTATTAAAATTCCAAATACGCCGGTCCTTAATAGTACTTCTTCCATTTTGAAGATTCAGCTCAAAATCTTCAATTATTGTAAAACCGTCATAACTCAATGCTAATTTTATATTTTCATTAACTTCCTTTATAATCGAAAAAGGTGTTTTTTTAGATAAGATAATATCATTCAATAATATCGCAGCCCCAACCGGATTGGATTCAATAATTATCTGGCGTGAAAAAGGTTTTATATATTCTATGGGTTTTTTACGTACCTTACCGCTTGGAATGTCTATAATTTCATTAATATTCTCAAATCCTTCAAGTTCACAGATAATCTCGTGTAATCCAGCAGATAATTTGGGTATTGATACAGGGGTCCGTTTTTTAAGAGTAACACCATCTATTTTTACAATTGCATCCTCAGGTATTGTATTCATTATCAGTGACGGAGGATTCACAATATCATAAACTCCTTGTCCAAAATTTGTAAATTGAAAAAATACATCTAATATTCCCCATAAAAATAAACAAATTGGGATGATGGTCAGTACTGCTTTTAGAATCCTGATATGTTTTCTACCTGCAATAACGACTCGCTCCCATACTGTTACCTGTTCATCTTCTTGAGTAGCGGTTGCTATATTTGAAATATCATGAGTCGTGGGGATGATCTCCGATATAATGGGAGATGGTGACGGTGTAGGAGTAACTTGGCTTAAATCAGAGGGAAAAGATGCCTGAATATTTTCTATTTCATTCGTATCAATATTTTGAATAGTTTCATTCGGCAACGATAGTAGATCACTACTTGAAAAAAGTTCGTGGATGAATTTCTTACATCGATTTGTCAAATATTTCGATTTTCGTTGATGTAAAAAATCTTCTATTCTATCATGAAAATCGATTGCACTGATATTTCTTTTCGACACATCTTTTTGAGTAGCAATGATTATCACTTGTTTCAGCTCGACAGGAATGATTTTCTCATCTTTCTCAAAAATTATTCTATCAATACTTGATTCATTAATCAGCTTTTTTAATGCCTCTTTTTCTTTCGCATTAAACAGGGGTGCTCCATCGAGTGTTTCATAAAGCATGACACCAAGCGAATACACATCAGAATACTGACTGACATCTTTCTTGCCAAGTAACTGTTCAGGAGCCATATAAGCCACTTTACCAATCATGAAACCTTCGTCGTCATTTTTAATTCGCTTGAGCGAACTCTTTGCTACACCAAAATCTATCAGCTTTATATGTCCTTCCACTGATATCATGATGTTGTTCGGATTAAGATCGCGATGAATAACATCACTACGGTGACATTGTTCAAGAGCTTTGGCTGTCTCGGAAATAATATATGCGGCAATTTCTGTGGGTATTTTCATTTTACTTTGGTGACATTGCGATATAACTTTATAAAGATTAACACCTTGAATATATTCCATGATAATGAAAAATCGTTTGTGATCTCCAGACATGACCAATTCAAGAATATTTACAATATTAGGATGATTTAAGTTTGCTAAAATATTCGCTTCTTCAATGAACATTTCAATAAATTTAGGTTCTTTAAGAAGGCGTGGATGCAGTTCTTTTATCGCAACGTATCTTGATATACTTAGATCTTTACCTAAATATACAATTCCAAAAGATCCAGACCATATTTTTTTAAGAATTAGGTATTTTCCATTAATGATAAAGGATTCCTCACCAACATTGATATCATTCTGATGAATTTCATTTATTTTGGACACCATTATCTACTCCATAATGTTAAATGGAAAAATATATCTGCCATCATCAAATAAATTAATTTCTGGGCAAAGATTTTTAATCTTGCCTAAAATTATAATGTGATTATGTGTAAAATTATTTATTTATTTTATTACTGATTATTCTAGAGCCCCAAGGCGAGATTTCAAGTCATCCACTTGTTAAATAGATAACTTAGTGATATTAATAATTATTTCATTGATAGTCAAGAATATTTTATTAAAAAATTAAATACCTGAATTCATGATACGCATTGCTCTCATAAATATTGACTTATAAATAAAGTAACTTTTGGAGAAAGGGAGTGTCTAAACCATACCATTTTTTTTAAATCAGGATCTAACTGGCCTTGGCTCCAGACTTGTCAGGGATGCAATCTTGACCGGTCGTTTTTCTTCAATACTTGTTCGTGCCGCAATACCAATCAGGATGGACATCACTCCATCCCGCAATCCTGCCGCATGTCCAAGTGGATCCGGAATATTCGGATTTCGGAAAATTTGATCCTGAAGGCGTTTGTCCCCACCGCCATGTCCGCCCATGTCCTTCAGGACTTTTATCAATTCATAATCTCCAAAATTATCACTGACCATGATTTCTTCATAATTGGCGGCCTCATCTTGATCTGTCTGGGACATTTCATGGGTGTGGAGCTCGGCCTGAGTCAGCTTCTCATCCTTCCGCCAGGGAATTCCGTCCCACGCGTCGATGCGACCATCAAACCCGTTGAATGCGATACGCATGCCTTCATAAGGTGAGTACGTGGTCAGGGAATAGCTCACATTGACTCCATTGGCATATTTGATCTGTACGGCCATCTTGTCATAAATGTCGATCTCCTTGCGCCACAGACAGTTATCGCGAATATATCCATCATGATGCTCATTCGTCGCATAGAGATCCATACACCTTTGATCCGTGGTAATATCCCAGTAAAATTTACAGGTTTTCTGATGGGGACAAGTTCTGCATTTATCACCTCGGAATGCATTATTCTTACCGTAATGCTGAAGGGAGCCGTAGGCCACAACCTCTTCTGGTTCGGAATTGACCCACCAGTTGAGTAGATCAAAATGATGCGTAGCCTTGTGCACCAGAAGAGTGCCGCTGCGTTCTTGAATCCCGTGCCAACGTCTGAAATAAGATGCCCCGTGATAGGTATTCAAATACCAGTGAAAATCCACAGAAGTGATTTCGCCCACGCGCTTATCAGTCAACAATTGCTTGATCTTCGTGTAATGGGGATTGTATCTGTAGTTGAATCCGACTTTCACCATTTTTTGCGATTTCGCTTCTGCATCAATAATCGCCTGACACTTGTTCTCGTCTGTGGTTAATGGCTTTTCCGTGAGCACATCAATGCCCTGATTCAATCCCTTGACAATGAACTCATGATGCGTGGCATCCACTGTGGTTACGATCAGAAGTTCAGGTTTTGCCTCAGCCAGCATTTTGTCAAAATCTGTATATGTGGAACAACCCACACCCATAAATTTTTTACCATATTGCAACCGCCCGGGATTGATATCACACAATCCCACAAATTCAAGCATATCCGAATAATTTTTCACAAGCGTTCTGCCCCAGAATGAGGTGCCGCGAATGCCGGTACCCACAAGCGCGACCCTGAGCTTTTTATCAGGACTCGCCAGCGCCGCAATCGAAGAGAGCGATCCGGCAAACAAGGTACCCATGGCAGCGCTTCCCGTGCGCTTCAGAAAGTTGCGCCTTTCAATAGATTCAGGTTTGCGTTTCATTGAGAATCTCCAGAAAATTTGTTAAAGAGGATGACATGTACAATCTATAAAATCCAGACCGGATTTGCAACCCGTCAATTCCAGGACTCCCCATTACAAATTAAGTGCAGGATTTTCTCTAATCGAAGAACCCTCTCAATCTCCACTCGAGGCGTGACCTTCGGTTTTGATGTGGATGAAGAGTTTAAAAAAAAAGGTGGACCAAGGTCCACCCTACAACTATAATATAGCGAGAATGTATATATCTAATAGAAAAACGGATTACGCGTTCAGCACAGCCTGTACTTCACGCAGTAAAGGACGGATTTGGAAAGGTTTTTGTATAAATCCCGAGAAGTGTCTGCGAAGATTTTTATCAAGAAAATCGCTCTCACCCAAACTGGCAGTTGCGATCACTTGCACCGATGGATTCAACCGCTTCAGCCAAGCCATTACTTTCTGGATTTCCACACCGGGTGACAGCATCTGTAAAATAATTAAATCAATTCGCTTCATATTGCGTTTATAAATTGCAAGTGCTTCGTTTGCATTCTCGGCACTGATCACCTTATATCCATAGCGGGTAAGCATTTTACGGGCTGTATCCCTGAGTCCTTTTTCAGTCTCTACCAGCAAGATCGTCTCTTTGCCCTGCGCGGGTTTTGTAATGGCCTTTTTCTTCTCCCCCGCTTGTTTCACTTGAGAAACCGGTAAATTAATTTTAAAGATGGTGCCCTTTGTGATATCACTGAATACAGAGATAAAACCGCCGTTCTGATTAATAATTTCCTTAACCATGGACAGTCCCAATCCCTTGCCGGGCTTGCCGCTCGCAGTTGAGAATTCCGGATTGAACATTTTCTCACGAACTTCGCCAGTCATCCCCTGTCCAGTATCGCTGATAATAATCTGGATATAATCGCCCGGATTTGTGCCCTTCTGAAGCTTGGCTGCTGATTCGCTGAGGGTCATATTTCGGCTTTGGAAAAGAATTTTTCCACCGGTGGACAGCGCTTCTCTGGCATTCAGAGCCACCTGTAGAATTGCCTGTTGAATTTGACCCGCATCCCCATGCAGGGGCCAGATACCCTCACCCAAGTCTGCCTGGATCGTGATATTCTTGTTCAGTGTCCTGGAAAGAACCCCCGCAACTTCTGTGATCAGTTGATTCGCATTTAAGTCGGATGCGATATACGATTTCCCTTCTGTAAAAGCCAGAAGCCGGCTCGTCAGTTTAGTGGCTGTCTCAGTAGTCGTTGCGATCTGTTTGATATCTTCATAATGGCGGCTGGTCTTGGGTACTTCCTCCAACAACAGGGAAGTATACCCGATCATATTGGAGAGAAGGTTGTTAAAATCATGTACAATGCCATTGGCCAGCATTCCCAGTGCTTCCATTTTACGGGCTTGCATTAAATCTTCTCTGGTTGCTTCTTCATTCTGTTTGCCCGTAAAATACCAAACTTTGGCTGAAGGATCTTCACCCGGGACAAGTGCACAGGTCACAAAATGAGATTGTCCCTTTTTATCAAGCAGTGCCGCTTCATATAATCCTGTATCATTATCGGCGGATTTCGAGCCGGAGGATATCTTCTCGAATAACTCGTGATAGGCCGTATCAATAATCTCAATGATGGGTGTACCAATCAATTCATCAGGATTGCAATCCAGAAACCCGCATAACCACATATTTACAGAAATGATTTTCTCATCCTGTACAATGCACTGTCCAATAAGCGGGATTTCTTGAATGGGAGCCGAGACAGGGATAGAAGCCGGAGCTGGAGTATCGGCCAAAGTTGGCGCGGGAATAGATTGAGTTGCAATGGCTTCAGTTAGAGTCTCATAGAAAAGGATATCATCTTCCTGCCATCGTGCATATGCTTTATGCGTCAATACGATGTATCCGGAACTGAGATGGCAATTCACAGGGATGACCACAAGTGATTCATAATCAGAGAGTGACAACAGACTTTCTTTCTCCGGGAAATCATCAATTGTCAACACAAGATCTGAAAGTGAGTCGGTCCAGAAACTGCCCTTCTTTGTGAGCCGGTCGGGAAATGTTTTTTTAGCCGCTTCGATCACATTTTGCCACTGCTTCACAGTCCAGTTTTCGATGTTCTCAAACGCCTCTTCAGCTGTTATGGCAGGATTCTCCCAGCTCCCGAGCGCCAGATCCTTGCCACCCTCTTCGGTGAGAAATACACCCAGATCCGTAGAAAGTTTATTCTCCCAAATCCGTTTCATGAGAAATAGAATCGCATCCTTGATGGATTCAGATTCATTGAGATATTGAAGCACTTGGATGGAAAGTTCGCGCTGTTTCTGTTGACGGTTCAGTTCTGTAACATCTTTAATGAACAGCCGGATTGAATGAGGTGTGCCGGATTCGTCTGATTCAGATAATCCGTTAATTAAAACATCAACTGCGCGTCCTTGATGATCTCGAAGTGATGAGGAAAAATCACGAATATAACCGCGATTCAGACAAATATTTAATTGGTCAATAAGATTCTGCTCTAGGCCCGTTAATATATATTCATGGAATTTTTTTCCTAAAATCTGTTTCTTTTCATAGCCTAATTTTTCCTGTCCAGTCACATTGCAGGAAATAATTTGCCCGCTCTCATCAAGTAGGAAATAGAGAATATCTGCTTTTGAGTAGAGCTCTTCATACATTCTGTCTAATTGTGGCTCATTCAAAGTATTTAATTTTTCTTCAATTAGTTCCATACTTTGATACGTAATTCCTGTGGATACTTATTGTATCATTGAAGTCATTTTCCGAATACCCGTTAAATCCCGAAAGAATTCACTGATACACCAGCAAACCTCATTCCAAGATTCTTAATTTAATCCCTTTATAACTATTTTTATTTATAATTCAAAATTATTTGAAGTTATAATTCTGAAAATTCAAGAAATGTAATTCATTTCAGGAACGAAACAACTTAACTGAGCTAATTCTTTAAAAATTAATTATTATGGAAGTTATAATTTAGGAGGATTTAGGCTGAAGTTGATCTTTAATCTTTTGAATAATAATTTCAGTTTGAAACGGCTTTTGAATAAAAACATTTTCATTTGAATTACTTAGCTCTGGATGGTCATGTAATCCATAACCACTCATAAATAATACCTTCACATCGGGATTTATTTCTCTCAAATGTTCGGCTGTTTCAATTCCATTCATTTCAGGCATAATTAGATCGCACATGACAAGATCAAACGCTTCAGGTGATTCTTTGTATAGAGCCACACCTTCTTTTCCATCCTGGGCGACAGTCACGTGAAAACCGCCCGTCTCAACCATCCGCTTGGCCACCCTGCGAATAACCGCCTCATCATCAATTAATAGGATTTTAGCGTTAGTAATTTGTTCCGAAACAGGTGATTCTGTTTCCACTAAATCATCTGTGTAATAACGCGGGAAATACATTGTAAGCTTCGTTCCCTTACCGATAACGCTGTCAACCAAGATCGTACCTTCATGATTCTTCACAATCCCATATACCATGGATAAGCCTAGCCCTTTAGCTGCCAGTGCTGGCTTTGTTGTAAAGAAGGGCTCAAAGATCCGGCTCTTGGTTTTTTCATCCATACCGATACCGGTATCACTGATAGTGATTCGTACATAATCACCGGGTTTGATTCCCAGCTGAGTTTGAGCAAACGATTCATCAAGAATCACATTGTCTGTAGTTAAAGTCAATTTACCGCCACCTGGCATGGCATCCATGGCATTGATACACATATTCAGGAAAGCCTGATGGATTTGCTGGAAATCACCCTTTATCAGCCATAGATTCTTTACTAGATGTGTTTCAATTGCAATGGAACGATCGATGGTGCGCGAAAGAATCGCCACTGCATCCTTTATGATACGATTGTTATCCACGGCTGTGACCTGATACTTGCCACCCCGAGCGAATGCCAAGAGCCGTTTTGTGAGATCTGCAGCTTGTTTAGCAGTCTCTGCAATCGTATAAATATCATCATAATAAATATGATCTCTGGGCATGTCGCTGAGTAAAAGCGAAGCATATCCGAGAATACCCCCAAGTAGATTGTTAAAATCATGCGCGATACCACCAGCCAGAGTGCCAATCGATTCCATTTTCTGGCTTTCCAGAAGTTGCATTTCCAGGCGTTTGCGCTTGGTAATGTCAACCACATTTCCCAGAATGGCCGTTTTATCTTCGAGCTCAATCCGGCGACTTCTTACTTCACCCCACCAGCGTTCGCCCTCTTTATTTAAAAAACGTACCTCATAGTGATCGGGTACATCTTCGCCCATCTCCCGTCTTGATTCTCTGCTTGAAACCATACTCCGGTCTTCAGGAGAAATGAGGTTAAAGAACTGGTTGTTGAGCAATTCGGATTTTGAAAAACCTGAAAGTTCCTCAAATTTCTCATTTGTATAAAGGATGATTGCAGAACGGATCACAAAAGCACCGACCAGAGAGGATTCCACAAGAACTTGATACCGGTCCTTTGTAACTCGAAGCCGATCTTCTACAGCTCTACGAACAGAAACATCTCGAATAAACGTCTGTAATGCGACAGCACCTTTAAATCGGATACGTTGACTGCATATTTCGGCAGTAAATGTAGTCCCATCTGCCTTCTTTAATGTGGTCTCCGTACATTTGGATTGAGAGCCTTCCAACACCCATTTAAAGAATCGCTGCTGAGATTCAACGAATCCCGGATCAGCGATATCCTGCCATTTAATCTGGGTAATATCCTTCTCCTCATAACCCAGAAGCATTCGGGTCACACGATTGGCCTCCATAATATGACCGGCTGCATTATGGACAAGAATGCCATCCGTGGCGCCTTCGAAGAGCACATAATATTGAAGCTCTTTCTCCAACACTTTCTTTGTCCCGTCACGGATTCGCATCTCTACATGCTGGGTCCATTCAGTCAGCTCTGTACTCTTTGACTTCAAATCTCGATAGAGATTCACATTCTGCAGTGACAGTGCCAGCACAGAAGAAATAAACGTAATAAAATCTATAATACGTGTTTTCTCGCCACCCTGTGAATAATTAAGGATTAAAAGTGCATCCAATGTGGATTTACGTACACCCAGGGGTGATAACAGAATTGACTCAATCTGATACTTCTTAGCTGGGGACGTATGAGATCATCGGACCAGAAATCATCATGGAAAAGTAGCTTGTTGACTTCAAATCCTTTCTGGAGCAGCATAATGAGTAGTTTCTCACTGACAAGAATTTTCTCTGTCAGCGGAGCATTTGATATGATTTCAAGTCCCTGACTTTCGGTATCAAAGGAAATCAGCATGACCTGATCAGCCAGACTACGTTTCTGAATTTCAGAGAGCAGCTTCTGTGTTCGGTTTGAGGGATCTATCGTCTCGGAAAAGAAATCTTGACCTACCGCCCACTCAATAAACGCATTGGTGGATGATTTTGTATCAGGAACGGTTTTCCCTTTTTTCCAGAATAGGGACACTAAAAATCCTCAGGTTTTTTGCCAACGACTTCAAAAGGCATCAATTAATATGCCAATTCACATTAGTTGGGAAATTGACAAGATAAAAGAGTGTTGTTTATCAGGCAACAACATACAATTATAAATATATGAATCCAGTAAAATTATAGTTGATTCAAGCTAGAAAGTCAAGAGAAAAGATATGAAATAAATGTAATATTTTTAAGTGGATATATCTATTATATTATCAATGTTTTATGCCAACTCATATTTTTCAATATGCCGGATAAATAAAAGCAATACAATCAATACCACCAAACACATCCATTTATATTTTTATATAACTTGCGTTAGAAATAAAGTAAGGGATAGTCATCGAAGGGGGGAAATTAGGTTTCTTGGCTCGGAAAGAATTACCACCTAATAATTATCCTAACAATTCGTATACATCCTGTTAACCAGTTATAATTTCTGACGCCAGCCCCGATAAATCAGTCCGGCTCCAGCAGTAATCAAAGCAACAGGCCACAGCCAATTTAATAAATGAACATCTTCAATGATTCCAAAAGCTGTTCTTGCAAATAATGCGAATCCAATCAGGATAAAAATGACAGAAAGAATCAGTTGGCCCAAATCGCGTGGTGTAAAAAGATAGACCACCAACATTCCGATACCTGCTGCGACAAGACAACCGGGCCAATATTCATCAAAATATAGATAGGGTATCACTCCATATGTGCGCAGAAGATGAAACACACCGATACATAAAATAAAAACTCCCCAGAATAATGGGCCCGTCCGTTTGTGCCAATAAGCTTCGATCAGCAGGGCAACGCTGAAAGTGATAATCAGGAGAGGATATATCTGCTCCCAAGTCGAAAAATCGTTCACAAGATTGTGAGTCAGAATCCAGAGGCCGATCAAGATAAGGATCACCCCTGGTAGCAAAGATTGTTTATGTTTGGACGATGTCATCAGAAAACTCCTGAGTTTATTTTTCATCCTCAACGGGCAGAACAACCATTAAGATCAGATAGGCTACAAGCCAGAGAACAACGTTTGTCGCCAATGCAACCACCGCGATAATTATTCTGAAGATTGAAGGATCCACACGGAAATTATTTGCTATGCCGCCGCAGACGCCTCCAACCATTCGATTATCCGCAGATCGATACCATTTTCTTTCTTCTTTCACGGAGGAAGGGGGTTGACCTGTATCCTCTTTTTTCGAAGAACGAATCACATAAACCAAGTAACCGATACCCAAAGCGATCAGCAGAATTGGCCAGAGCTCATACCAGAATCCAACCCAATGAATAGGCATAAACGAAAAAGAAGGATACGGAAACCAGTCATAGTGCCAGTTCAATTCTTTGAGGATCATTAGAAATGCAAATGCAATCAGGATCATGCCGATAATCAAGGGGGTGGAAAACTTCCTTTTGGGTTGTGGTTCGTTCGTGTCCCGATCCGAAGAAGGAACCAAAATCATTGCTGCAATGTATGCGATTAAACCGAGACCCCTAAATAAGATGGCCACGACCCAACCGATTCGAACGATTGTCGGATCAATATTCAGATGCTCGGCCAGGCCGCCGCAAACACCATCAATCACCTTGTTGGATTGTGATTTTTCCCAGCGGCTTGATTCTTTTTGATTGGATTGTGTAGAAGGCATGGTTTGTATTCCTTTGTTATACCTTGTTTCATTATTATCTGATTAGCAACATAGAATTTGAATAGCGTTCTTCATCACTCCTTAATTCGTAATAATAGACACCGCTGGCAAAATCATTCATATCAATACTAAGTTTATGACTCCCAGAATTATAATAATTTTTTATATTCGGAAGTGCCAACCTTCCACTTACATCATAGATATTTATTTCAATGTATGAAACTCTGTTTACCTTGAAATTAATTGTTGTTGAGGAGTTAAATGGATTGGGGTAATTATTTAATAATTTGAATGATTTTTTCATAAGACTTGCAGAAGGAACATTAGTCGGAATTTCTACTTGTTCGGTTAAATCAATGGAATAATGACATAAATACTTAACGCTATCACTGGGATCTGGAAGGATTATCCAACGATTAAAATCACCGATTTCGTTCGGATTTATAATATTGTCCATAACATTAATATATGTATTATTTAAGCTTACTAACTTGTTGTCTTCAAAAAAACATGAAAATATTTGTGGATATTGAAGTGGTGTATTTGATATGTTTTTTACTGAACCGACCCAATCATGATACGTATCACTGAAAGAAATTTCATTGAATGCAGTTGTTTCTATCGAAAGAGCAACTTGATTCAATTTTTTCATCAATCCAGAATCCGTTTGATACGTTACATCAAAAATAATACTATCGAACTGAACGATTTCAGTTAGACTTGAAATTAAACCAACACTCCCTGGGACTAAACCTGAATTTTCATAGGTATCGTAATCAATATACGATGATTTCTGTTCAACTCGATCCCCTTCGAAATAGAAATCATAATCAAGCTCTACCCATTGTATATACATTGAACTTACATTACTCAAGCATGCAAACACTGACCAATAGGCATCACTATATCTCACCAAAATAAAATCATTAAGGGTTACTCTTGAATCCAATAATATATCATGGTATGAATATTCTGGCGCAGTTTGCCCCGAAAGAGGAACTATGAGAAATAGTAAAACAAATGTTATTTTTAGCATTTCTACCATACTTGTTATTTGGTATAAAATATATATTAACATACCGTCAAGCAGCATCCAAT
>JABMRT010000219.1 GCA_013202295.1 Candidatus Zhuqueibacterota bacterium | reverse complement strand
ATATAAGACGATTGAACCCTTTAAAAGGTTGATAACTTTTTCAATTTTTTTTATATCACAAAGCAGTTGAATTGAATCACCATCAGCTCATTGCAATTTTTCCACAATGCTTTGTGATATAAAAAAAATTGAAAAAGTTATCAACCTTTTAAAGGGTTCAATCGTCTTATATTATGTAGTGAGAGATTTAATGAGATTTACGTGAGGTGTTGTGATGAAGAGGATATCAAGAGAAGAAGCTGAAACGATGTTTCAAAAATCGAATGTTGTTTCCAGTAAGATAGAGAAAGATCGACACGGATTGCGTGTTTTATTGAAGCTTGAGAATAAAATTGGCTGTATTGTGAAGTATGATGCGGATGCCCAGACGAAGAGTTACTTTGTGACCTGTGGATGCTAGCTATTATTGAATATCGATCCTGATATATATTTATTTCTTTTTCATTCCCAAGAACTTTTTATAAATTATAAATCCTGTTTTACTTAAAGCAAGCAACATCGCTTTGTGTGTTCGGACATGTCTGCCAAAACGGATCTCATCGCCTCCGAATTTGGCTTTAAAGGCGCGCACACCATAGGGCTCATCCTCACGACCTGCCCAGCCGAAATCCAACATCCTATACTGATTCTCAATGCCCCATTGGATGATATGATTGATGAATCCATCCGTCGGGTAGTATTGACGCATGTTATAATCATCGGCACTGTACCAGAAGTAAATGACATCCTTAAACAGCATCATGAGATAGGCACCGATAAGTTTGTCTTCGGCTTTGACGGCGAAGAACTTCGTCAATCCGACCGGGCGCATGATATCGAAAATATTCTCAAACAGAGAGCGATCCCCAAGCGGCATTTTTTTATGAAAGTAGGTCAATTCAACGAGGTTGAACCAGTCCTCAAATCCCTGCTCATCCTCAATGATCAGAAAATGTGCACCCCGTTTTTCGGTCCGTCGCATAGCGCTCCTAGCAGCGGATTTTACATCCTTGATGATTTCTTCATAGGTGCGATCGAGCCGGATCCAATAATTGATATGGGGTTCGCGTTTGAATTTTAGGTCCTTAAACAGGGGAGTGATCCTATCCACATCTGTGAGGTTGCGTATTTCCGAGTAGATTGCATCTTTCCCGATAATGGGCCGGGAATATTCCAGAAGCGCTTTCAGAGCTTCGATCCCTTCATCCGATTCTTGATAAACCAATCCTCCATAATGCACAGCCCGCGTAGATAGGGATTTAAGGATGCCTTCTTTCATTGAAACAATCACCGGGGTGATCAGAGCCTGTAACTTTCCTTCAGAATTCAGGGCAGCAAAAACCAATGGATTATGCCCTGTTGTGGCTTTAAATACATCGAACATCTCGGGTGTATGAAAGACCGTACCATGCGGATTATCCAGTACAAATTCATGCCACTGCTCGCGGTCAATGGTCAGCTGGTCTACAATTTGAAATGCGGATTTTAACAAAATAATTTTCCTATCCCTATGGTTAAATCTGTGGTCCCATGATTAAAATCATGTGCCCACGCATAAATGCGTGGGCTAGAGTGCGGTCTAAAATCCCTCGCTCTCGATTTTGTCGTACCAGTGCTGCATGATGAAGAATGCTTTTTTCTTGTCCCCGAAATTTGAGATTAGGCCCTTGCGGTTCCAGCCATCCTGAATGCCATAGAGGGGGCGGCGCGGGGAACGGAAGTCCATCAAAATCCATGGGGCCGTACCTCGGAGGAATGAGACTTTCTCTAACATGCCGATCTGTCGTTTGTACAGATCTTCCTGATATTCTTCAGACCAGCGAGTCAGGGCGTCCCCTTGCAATCCAAAAAGAGCGCCGCCGCCGGTTTCACTGATGATCACCGGTTTTTTGTATTCGCGGGTCCAGGTGACCTTGTCACATTTTTCCGGAAGCCCGTCATACCAGCCCACATATTCATTCACGCCGATCACATCCAGATACTCACAAAGGGGGTCGCTGATGTTGTAGGCATATCCGTCCGTCGAAGACTTGTCAGAAGCCGCGGTGATGAGGCGGGTCGGATCCAGCTGACGCGCTTTATCCACGAGATTTTTAAGGAAACGGTTCCGGGTTTCATGCACGGGTGTCTCATTGGCAACCGACCAGAGAATGATTGAAGCGCGGTTCTTGTCCCTTGTAATATTCTCCGCGAGTTGATTCTCGGCGTTCGCGTAACTGTCTGGATTGTCAAACTCCACGGTCCAGTAAACTGGGATTTCAGACCAGACAAGAATGCCCATCTCATCCGCCAGCCGTGTCATGAATTCATTGTGCGGGTAATGGGCCAGACGGACGAAATTGCATCCCATCTCTTTGGCCCAACCAAGTAATGTTCGCGCATCCTCCAGCCGGTTGGCGCGGCCGCCACGGATAGGAGCTTCTTCATGGATGCAGATCCCCCGTAAAAAAAGGGGTTTGCCATTGAGTAAAATCTCATCTTCCGTACTTTCGATGGTGCGGAATCCGATTGCGTCTGTTACCTTACCAGATTCGGATTCAACGATCACGTTGTACAGTTTTGGATTCTGCGGTTCCCAAAGAACGGTTGAGGCTTCCAACTCAATTTTCGCCAGACCATTGGCATCGGTTTTAAATTGCTTCTCTATTCCAAGCTCGGTGATTTTAATAGACACATTTTGAGAGGCCTGATCCGGCCCGTTCAGTTGAATCCAGCCGGATATACGATTATCAGATCCCTTTGCAAGTTGGATGGAGTAATCCTGCACAAAGGTCTTAGGCATTTCAATCAATTCTACGCGGCGAGTGAGACCGCCATAGTTCCACCAATCTGTATTGATCGTGGGGATGCCTTCACGCTTTCGTGTATTGTTGACTCGGAGTACGAGAAGGTTGTCCTTCTCTTTGACAAGATCTGTGATCTCGAAGTTGAAGGGAGTGAATCCTCCAACATGATTGCCGATTGGGATACCATTGAAATAGATGTTGCACAGATAATTGACCGCGCCGAAATAGACAAAAAGCCGCTTTCCCTGCTTCAATTCATAGTTAAAATTCTTTTTATACCAGAGCGAGCCTTCGTAGAGATAGAGTTGGTCCGATTGTGTATTCCAGTCACCGGGCACCTGCAGGGTGTGCGCGTCTGTGAAACTGTATTCAATGCGATCCCATTTATTTTCCGGAACACGATTGGCAAAATAACCTTCACGGGTGTGGGGGACGAGCTGGTAATTGTAATAGCCGTTGTCGTAAGGATCGACAATGTATTCCCACTGACCGTTCAGCGAGGATGTGTTGCGTCCATCTACATTGATGATGAGATCGGAGGCGGTCAGACAGACTTGTAATCCGATTATGATAATGATGATGAATTTAAGGGATGTTTTCATTGAGTTGCTCCTGGATTGAGTTCAGATGTGTTACAAATAAATTATTCAGAATCAAAGGCTGAAACGCAAGGCAGGAAATAAAAAAATCCCGTGAATGATCACGGGATTTCATGTGTTGTCCATTTTTAAACAAATAGCATTAATCCGTCAAGTACATCTGTTCCATGTATTCCTGCAGCATGCGATGCGTGTTAAACATGGGGATCACGGTTTTCATCGAAGCCTTCATGCGCTGAATCCAATCCGCAGGAATATTGTTGTTATCTTTTTTATAATATAGCGGGACGATGATATGTTCCAGCAGATTGTAAAGCGATTGGCTGTCGGCCTCATCCTGTTCCCATTCATTATAATACTCACGGTCTTCGCCGATGGCCCAGCCATTGGTCTCGTCATAGGCTTCGCGCCACCAGCCATCCAGAATACTCAAATTGATGCCGCCATTGGCCGCGACCTTCATGCCGCTTGTGCCGCTGGCTTCAAGCGGACGCCGGGGCGTGTTGAGCCAGACATCCACGCCGGTGACGAGATGGCGGGCAAGTGTGATGTCGTAGTTTTCCACAAACACGATACGTGACTGAAATTCGGGATTCCGGCTTTCGTCATAGATTTCTTTGATCATTGCCTTGCCACCCTGATTGGCGGGATGGGCCTTTCCAGCGAAAATGAATTGAACGGGACGATCAGCCTGATTGATCAAATTCAGGATGCGGCCGCGGTCCCTGAAAATTAATGTGCCCCTTTTGTACTGCGCAAAACGGCGGGCGAACCCAATTGTCAAATAATCCGGATTCAGCAGTGTGTTTGCCTGTTTGATGGCCTCCTCGGATTCGCCATTGCGTTCACGTTGTCCGGTGACCCGACTGCGGACCTCGTCCAACAGTGCTTTTTTCAATTCTATATGCGTCTGCCAAAGTTCGGCATCAGGGATTTGATCGATCTTTTTCCAGAATTCCGGATCCGGGATGTGATAGCGCCATGTTTCTCCCAGATGCGTATCCAGCAGATTTTTTATCAAACTGCCCATCCATGTGCGCGTATGAACTCCATTGGTGATCGCGCCGATGGGTACATCTTCCACCTTTCGATCCGGATAGAGACCGTGCCACATGTTTCGTGAGACGAATCCATGCAATTGGCTGACAGCGTTGGCGGTTCTTGAATATCTTAAAGAAAGAATGGTCATGTTAAACGCGTTTGGATCGGGATGGCGCTCATCCTGCGCCAGCTTCAGAAAATCCTCTTTAGAAAGATTAAACGCTTCCCAGAACGGTTTGAAAAGCGTCTCAATCCGGAATGTCTCAAACACTTCATTGCCGGCCGCCACAGGCGTATGGGTTGTGAATACTGTGGAGGATTTCACTATGTCCATCGCTTCCTGAAAGGAAATTCCCGATTTAATCAGCTGCCGTTGCCGTTCAATGGTCAGGAAGCTGCAATGGCCCTCGTTCATGTGCCAGACTGCGGGTTTGATCTCCAGCACCTGAAGCACATGGACACCTCCAATGCCCAGCAGCACTTCCTGCAACAGACGGATATCGCGGTCGCCTACATAAAGCCGTTCCGTGATTTTTCGGTCCGCTTCCGGATTTTCGGGGAAGTCGGTGTCCAGAAGATACAAGGGTATACGTCCCACATCAGCGCGCCAGACACGCACGGCGATCACCCGGTCATCAATTGGAACACGAATCGTCAGGGGATCCTCTTTGTTATACAAAACGGCATTTATAGGAAGGTTCGAAAAGTCATTGTAATTGTACTGGGACTGTTGATGACCATACAGGCTGATTTGCTGAGTAAAGTAGAATTCCCGATAAAGCAGCCCAATCGCCACCATAGGGATGCCCAGATCGCTTGCTGATTTCAGGTGATCTCCCGCCAGGATTCCCAATCCTCCGGAGTAAATGGGCAGGGATTCATGCAGCCCGAACTCCATGCTTAAATAGGCAACCGGTCCGGGCAATTTACCGCCATGTTCTTCATTGTACCAGGTTTCAGTATCCGAAAGATAATGATCAAATGCTTCAATCGTCTGATCATACACCTTCAAATATTCCGGATCTTTGACAAGTTCATCGAGTCTCTGGGAATCGATTTCATGCAGCATGCGGACTGGATTGCGTCCCACGTTTTCCCAGAGTTGTACATCCATGGTTTTAAAAAGGTACACCGCTTTGGCATGCCAGCTGAACCATAGATTGTAGGCCAGATCCTGTAAGCGGATCAAGCGTTCGGGCAAATACGGAAAATGATGTTCATAGAGTTTCATCTTTTTATCCTAAACTAAAACAGTCCTAATTCGAAGGAGCTATTGTAATCAAAATTATAGTGAAAGTCAATGGGGATTGTTCCGCAAAAGTTTACTGCTAATTTAGCACTAATTATTGCTGATCAGTTTAAGGGTAAGGGGTGAGAGGTTCGCGGTGAGTTGTAAGGTAGTATGTTGTGCCCCTTTTTCCTGATAAACATTCCCTTTTTTATTCCATCATCCCGTTGGTGAACAATTGTCCTGACCCAGTAAATGCAAGATGTCTCCTACAAAATAAATCGATCCGGCGACACAGATCAGATCATGCGGATCGGCCAACTCCATCGCTTTTAACCAAGCCTCTTTCGGATTTTCCTTAACAGTTGTATCCTTGTCCTTGAAAACAGCGAGCTTGGCCAATAGCTTCGGATCAAGCGCTCTGTCATTGTTGGGTTTGGTGAGCACGATTTGATCTGCCAGCGGAATGAGATCAGCACACATCTTTTTGTAATCCTTATCCGCGAGTACTCCAAAGATGAGAATCAGCCGTTCATAGCGGAAGATTCTATTGAGCGCGTGCACCAGTCGATTGACTCCCATGGGATTGTGGGCCGAATCTAATAGTACTTTTGGCGCGATTTGCACCAGTTCCAACCGTGCTCTCCAGACGGTTTTTTGCAGGCCTTGCCTGATGGCGGATTCTGCAATATTCCATCCCTTTTCATTGAGTGTCTCCACGACTGAAACCGCGGTGGCCGCATTTTCAACTTGATGTTCGCCAAGCAGATTGAGACTGAGGTTTGTATATTTTGTGTTTTTAGATTTCCAATTAAACCGCGAGCATTGTTCTGAACACTTGATGCGTTCTATTTTCGCATCATCGTCCACGAATTTCAATGCGATTGATTTCACGACGCCGATGTTCTTAAATAGTTGCTTCACACTCTCATTTCTTGATCCAATTACTCCGGGTACATTTTCTTTTAGGATGCCAGCTTTTTCCGCAACGATGATTTCCATATTCTTGCCGAGAATGTGAGTGTGGTCCAGTCCGATTTCGGTGATTACGGAAACCTCCGGCGTCAGAGTATTGGTCGCATCAAGCCGGCCGCCCAAACCGGTTTCGATCACAGCAATGTCGACTTGCTGATGAGAGAAATACAAGAATGCAATCGCGGTGAGAATTTCAAAAAAGGAGGCCTGAGTATCCTCAACATGGGGCATGATTCGTCCGACATAGTCCATGACTTCTTCTTCGGGGATGCACACGCCATTGACCTTAATTCGCTCCCTCAAATCGATGAGATGGGGCGAGGTGTACAATCCGGTTCGATATCCCGCTTCTCGTAACATAGATTCCAGAATTGCCGCAGTGGAGCCCTTGCCATTTGTGCCCGCGATGTGCACGGACTTGAATTTTTGTTCAGGATGGTCCAGCCACTTGAGCAGTTCACGGATGTGTTCCAGCCCCAGTTTCATGTCTTTGGCGTGGCGGCTGTACAGGAATTCAAGGGTTTGCTGATAGGTCACAGACTTTCTCCATTAAAAAACTGCCACATCAATGAAAGAAAAGAAAGGTTGAATGTCAAGGGAAAGGTTGTGAATTAAATTTTATCGAAAATTTTTCTTGACATTTATAAACGATTTTTGTACAATCTTCATAACATATCCTTTGCACAACACATCTTTTTGGAATTACATCATCTGGGCAATGTTCTGCTTATAAAGCACAGTGTTTTTTAATAAGCTATGAGTATTCTTCAGCTATTGAGTTCAAGCAATGTTATATCTGGGAGGAATAATTCAATGTTTAGGCGACGTAATGTGTTAAGAATTTTTATTGTTCTTTTAATAAACTTTTCGTTTCCTACTTATAATTTGGATGCGGGATGGGCAATAAAAGGTGGCTTCAATACCTCATTCCCAAACGGGAGCAAAGGGGAATCGAGGCAAGGTATAACACTGGGTATGAATTATACTAGGCAGATTATTGAAAAATGGCCGCTCTATTTATCATGCGATTTACTTTATTCTGAATGGGGTGCATTGTATCGAGATAAGACTTGGCCAGCGAACAGTACTGAAAACTTTATTTGGGTAAATAATATGTATGAAGTGCCAACAGGTGATTTACTTATGAAAATGATATTTCTTGAAATCCCCATCAGGGCCATGTGGTTGTATCCAATTAAAAAACATTTGTCCTTAAAAATTTCCGGGGGTGTAGCATATAGTCTGGCAATTATGGATAAAAGTAAAACAATAAATAGAGATCATATTTTATTAAATGAAGAAGAAAAGGTATATCATCAATTTGATTATCTGTTGATAGAAGATCCTGACTTCAGGGGAGAAAATACTGGATGGGATATGGTTTATGTGGTGGGTGTTGAATGGGAACGAGTCAGTTTGGAAATGATTTATATTCAGGCAACCCATAGCCTGAAGGTGTTGGATACTTTTCAATTCATCGAAGAAATAAAAATGAGCACTTTTCATTTAATGATCGCAGTCAATCTTTAACGGGAGGATAAAACAATGCGAATCCGAACGATTATTCTTTGTTTGGCAATATTTTTAATTGAAATTCAACTTGTTGCGCAGACTGTACCGTGTATTCCTGCTGATCGTAGAGTAGACTGGTCAAATGCGGGCCTATTACCAAACACTGCCGTAACCGCTGAAGCAGTAATTCATGTTGATGATTATACAGGTACTGATGATCAACGCGTAAACTTTGCTCTATCTGAGGCACGCTCTTACCACCAGAGTAATCCCAATCATTTAGTAATTATTCATTTTTCTCCACGTAATTATTATTTTTCAAATACTATTGCTTTGACAAAGCTGGATAATAATACAGTATTTCAGGGTGAAGGATCTGACAGAACTCATCTTGTCTTTGACCAAGCTAGTTCGAATTCACATTGTATTTCTTTATTAGGCACAGATTATCCGTATTATAACCTTCAGGATAATATAATTATCCCAAAAGAGTCATACAATTTATATGGGAATTGGTCTTCGTATGAGATATCGAATAGTAACTGGATACACTTTACGGAAAGTTATTTTGATTATGAACACCCTGTAGCAAATGAAGAATATATAGTTGGGCAAATAACTCTGCTTTTAAATGTTGCTGGTACATTAGGCGAGATGAAAGATGCGGCTTCAAAAACATATCAAGATTATGATCATGGCTATCCTAATCAACTCCGAGTACGGAAAATTGAGCCAATCATGAATGTCGGATTTGAAAATTTCAAATTGACAAGGGTAACATCGCAAAAAGGTGATGGATTAAACTTTAAAATACAATATGCAGTTAATTGTTGGATTAAAGGTATTGAATCTCAACATACTGCTAAACACCATATTGTTATATATTATTCATCACATATTGAAGTTTCAGGTAATTATTTTTATGATGCAGTTGATCTGGGCGGTGGTGGATTTGGTTATGGTGTTTTATTGTATGCAAGCACAACAAACTGTCTTGTTGAAAATAATATATTCAAGAATTTACGACATGCTATGATTGTTGGAGGTGGTGCAAATTGTAATGTATATGATTATAATTATTCAAGGGAGCAGAAGTGGGATGAGGATGATGAAGTGTATGGTCTGGGTATCAAAGGTCCTGATATATGTATTCATGGTAAATATTCATATGCAAACCTATTTGAAGGTAATGTGGCAGATAGAATTTGGCTTGATGCCTACCATGGTACTAGCGGCCCATATAATACAATATTCAGAAATAGGACAAACCAAAACGAGCCAATTATTATATTCAATGCAGATTATACGAATGTTATAGGAAATGATAAGGCTACAACAGCTTTACATGATCACGATAATGGGCTAGCATGGTTGGCTGAGTTATTTGGGGTTGGGCATGTTATAGAATCACGATATTGTTTTGATATTTATTTTT
>JABMRT010000022.1 GCA_013202295.1 Candidatus Zhuqueibacterota bacterium | reverse complement strand
GTGTAGGCCCGTTTTGTACCTTCCTTACGGTAATGAGTAATCCTTCAATATTCTCACCGTATTTCATCGGTCTTCTTTTCGCATTTACTGGGGTCTTATCCACTGCAGGATTGGGTTTCAAATATAGCTTTTTCACGTTATTGATAAATTTGGTTATTTTCGAGATCGCTATTGGATTTTTGTCACCTGTTCCTTTTATGCTGTTTGTTCTGTACAATTTTTTTCTCATTAGCATACTGTTGATCTTTGCCTACATAAGTTATTTTATTGAGCTAATTTCTAGAAAAAATTATATCGTTTCTGCACAACTATATGATTCTTTATCTCAGGTGAGGAAGCTAAGCGGTCTTTTACCGCTATGTGCTTCATGCAAAAGGATCCGTGATGATAAAGGTTATTGGAAACAGATTGAGCTATATATTCGTGATCATTCAGAGGCAGAATTTAGCCATGGTATTTGTCCTGATTGTGCTAAAAAATTGTATTCCGAATTTGATTAGTTGGATTAAAGTTTACTGCTATTAATCATAACATTTTTCAATACCTCAAAAGTATAGATTATGATAAGTAGTCTTTAGTTCAGTAAAACTTATGACTATGGCAAGTAGTAACAACTTTGATCGCCCTGAGGTTCCACACAGACAGGGTCGCCCGATTGCTTGCTGCTTCTTTTTATGATTGAAATTCTCCGGCAATCTGTTTCCTGAATCTTGTATTTAGTGTGATCATAAAAGAAAACTTCTTGCTTTTTCAATCTGACTTTATAAATTGTTTTTAATTCATTAACTTTTTGTGCGACATCAATGAGTAAATCGTCACGGATTTGTTTTTGGTAAATATGCAAACCAGAAGCACCCTAAAGCAAACGAAATTAGCTTTATAAATTGGATAAATTTAGGGCTCGAAGACCGTGTTGTGGATTGATAATATGTCTAATATTAGAAACAAAAAGAAAGCACCCCCTGAAAAAAAGTTTCCAATACTAGAAACAAGAAAAATGTCTAATATTGTAAATCTGTTGAATTATTATTTCTAATAATATACATTTATTTCTATTATTAGAAACATTACATGATAATTAAGTTGACGTATAGTAATATGTTAGGCGAAAGAAATTATATGCCAAATAGATACATTATCGACACGAGCAGTTTGATCCAATTCCCACAAATATTGGCTCATTCTGGCAACAGAAAAATTGTAATCCCACGCGTAGTCAACGAAGAACTATCCTTCCAAAGACGAAACAGTGAAAAGCAACCGTGGGCTGAATTGATTACTTCTGCAAAAGTAACGGTTATTGCCCCACCAGATACATTGAAACAAGAACCGGTTCCTTCAGATAAAAATGCACGCCGTCTATCTAGCGGTGATTTTGAAATTGTCAGAACAGCAATAATGTATACAGAACAACAAGGGGCTGAATCTCCATGTGTAGTTACAGAAGACAATGCCCTAAAACACTTTTTGAAAATGCGTGGGATAGAATCCATAAGCGGCTCTGAATTCCTCAAAACCAATAAAAGAAACGTAACAAACAAAGTAATTCATGACGCCGCGAAAGATGTAGTTTCCAAACAAAGGAAGCAACTATTGGTTAGTTTTTCCTTTGGGGTACTTTCGACCATAATTGGTAGTTTAGTTTACAAATATTTCGATGTGTTAGTTACTACGATTAGCGTATGGGGAACGATCATCTGCCTTCCAATCATAGGAGTATTTCTATTTCGTTATAGAGAACGAGATCGCCTCTCCTACGGAATATTCGAATTCATTGTCGGATTTCTAATTGCATGTCATGTTTTATTTCCATCTTTTGACTACTCTCAATTACATTTACCCGAAGGCATAAAAATAATTGGTGGCTTGTATGTAATGGTGCGCGGCCTAGATAATATTGGCAAAGGTGTTATTGGCACTAGACTTGAATCTCGGTGGAGAAAATTATTCTATAAAAATGCCTAACAAATTAATGCATTGGATTGAAAACAGCTTCCTTTTTTGGGATTTTTAGAGTTTTGTGGAATCACTTGGATTCTTTAAAGTTTCTTGATGTTTTCAACCCATGATCATAGCGTTATGAATAAATTTTGTTTTATACACAAAATAGGAGGCTTATTATGTTATTCAAATTTCCCAGATTTATTCATTGTATTATCATATTAGTAATCACTTTAATTACATCCTCACTCATAGCACAAGAAAAGCAGGATAAATTACAACAGGAAATATCCAGAGATAGCCTATTAACATTAGCCCGAACTATTATTGATTCTGCACAATGTCGTACTTTTATCACAGTTGATGAAAATGGAAAACCTCAGGCTAGAGCGATGTCTCCATTTACACCTGAAGAGGATATGGTCATATGGCTTGGCACAAATCCTAGGAGTCGAAAAGTTAAACAGATAAAAAACAATCCAAATGTAATGGTATATTATTATGATACAAAAGGCCACAGTTATGTGTCTGTCGCTGGCTTGGCTCAAATCGTTGATGATTCTGATAAGCTATCTCATTATTGGAAGGAGAGTTGGACAAGGTATTATCCCGAACCCGAAAAAGATTATGTTCTTATTAAAGTAGTCCCCAAGAGAATGGAGATTTGCAGTTTTGAATATAATTTATTATGGGATTCGACTGGGAAACCAGCCTTCGTTGAATTTTAATCGTTTTATTCATAACAATGGTTTCAAGTGGGAATTTAAACGCTGATTTTTTGGGTGCACCCAACCTTTTGTCGAATCACTTTTTCATAAAAACTTATCGGTTCGTTTAAATCCCCTTAAACCGACTACTTGCTTCAAAGCAAGTAAAAAATAAATAAGAATTAATAATTTTGTTCTTTGACAAAATTGTGGTTGAGGTTGGCAGAGTCTGTTCTCTCCCCACACTCAAGATGCACCTTTCCTGTATGCATTCTTAAAGACAAATGGATGGATCGTTCCGCATGGTATTGCCCCCTGACAAAAACTTACTTCCGCGTTCCAAATAATCGGAATCACAAATTTTCTGATTCGGTCCAAGGAGGCGCAGAACGGCTGGCTTATCTGTTAGTCAGAGCGCCTTCCGATTTCCCGGTTGACCTCTTACGGATTTCATCAGCCAGCCATCCGGCCCCTGTACATTCACAGGATCTTGCCTTTTAGTCTTTTGAAAATGACTGTCTTGATTCTGACGAATAACCAATTTTCAAAGAACGATTATTTTTTAAGAAGCCTTTTTATATGACTTTTGAGTTTTCGTTTCCTGGAGTTTCTCAAACTGTTTTTCCAGTTCTTGAAGTTCTTTGACTTTTTCTTCACGGAATTCATAAGGTCGATGTTCTTGGACCAGCACCATAATCAGTTTCAGGAGATTGGATGAACAGGCAATGACGTTTCTGCGATATCGATCATGAGTCATTTTACGTCTCAGAAAACGGATCCGGATTTCAGGAATATG
>JABMRT010000218.1 GCA_013202295.1 Candidatus Zhuqueibacterota bacterium | reverse complement strand
TACAGCCACCACTGATGCTGCAACATCTATTACTGCTTCAAGCGCCACTCTGAACGGAATAGTAAATGCCAATAGCGACCCCACTACAGTCACCTTTGAATATGGAATGACAGACTCCTACGGTACATCGGTCTCTGCAAGCCCAAGTCCTGTTACCGGAAGCACTGATACCAATGTCAATAAAGCCATCACCGGCTTGACCGCGGGCCTGACCTATCATTATCGGGTAAATGGCACTAACGCAGGCGGGACTACAAACGGTGATGATAAAACATTCTCCATTGTATCGGTGGCATTTACCGATGGAAACGGTTTTTCACCGGTCATTACACCCGACAGTGAAAATCAGGCACTGGGAAGATTCCATTTAACAGTGGGGGGTTCCGGCGTGGTACTAACCGATGCCGCTATCAAACTAAACGGCACACGTACAGGCTTAAGTAATCTTAAACTTTGGTCTTCAACCGATGATTCGTTTAATTCAGTTTCAGATGTACAATTGGGTTCAACTGTAGCAAGTGATCCGGGTGATGGGAATTCAGTAGAATTTACAGGTTTTTCCAGCGCCATAAGTACTGGGACAACCTGGTATTTCTTAACAGGTGATATCTCGGCCGCTCCATCCGGTACTGTCCGGGGGCTGATTGTTAATAACACCAGTTTGACATTTTCAAGCGGATATCTCAGTGGAACAATTTCTAATGCAGTTCTTTCCGATAGCGATATCTCTTTGCCCGTCGGTCTTGTCTCCTTTTCTGCCCATGCCGAAGGGAGAAGTGTCATCCTGAACTGGATCACTGAGAGTGAAGTGGATAATCTGGGCTTTATTCTCGACCGTTCTGTCGAGAATGATCAGTGGGTGGAAATAGCTTCTTATCAAACGAACGAGTCACTCAAAGGCCGGGGTAACACTTCAAACCGTACTGAATATTCTTATCCGGATGTGACCGTTGAATTGGGTAAGACTTACGCTTATCGTCTTTCCGACGTGAGTACAACCGGGGAGATTACGGTGCATCCTTCCTTGTCAATTAGAATGGATGACTTGGCAGAGGAAACAAAGATGAAAAAGGCATATCCCAACCCATTTAATCCACAAACTTATATAAGTTATCAATTACAAAAGGATACAGATGTCAAAATATCCGTGTTTGATATGTTGGGACGTTTTGTAAAAACACTGTATGACGGCTATCAGAGTAACGGAAGTTATCATGTTTTCTGGAATGGCGCAAATGAAACAGGTGTTAAAGTACACAGCGGAATTTACATTATTCGTATGCGAACTGAGACTGTTACACAAGTTCAGAAAGTGATGCTAATGAAATAAGGAAAAACGGTTAACGAATTACATGCAAGGGATATAAAACCGCGCCAGCTTTACGGTAATTTTGGTTCGGTCTCAAATTTATTTATGGACACTATCCGTTGTATTGTGCCTCTGATGATTACGTTAAACGGATATGTTATTCCTGCTAACTTTAAACGGGGATATCTTTTATTCTGAAATATAAATACGCGGAACGCGGGTATTAATGTTGGTGAGGATTTCATAGGGGATTGTACCTGCCCATTCAGACAGATCTTCACACCGAATATTTTTGCCTTCTATTTCACCGATCAGCAAAACTTCATCATTGTTATACGCACTGCCGTCTTCAATATTAGCTACAATCTGATCCATTGAAATCGTGCCGACCACGGGATAGGTATTCCCCCGAATCAGTACTTTCGCTTTATTCGACATACTCCGAAAATAGCCATCGCCATACCCCACAGGGATCGTTACTGCCCGTATGGGGTGATCGCTCTGCCAGTTTGAGCCGTATCCTACCGGGTGATCCGGTTTGATGACTTTGAAATAGACCACGCGGGACTTCCAACTAAGCGCGGGTTTGACTTCAATCGTTCGCTGTGTTTCCTCGGCGGGATACACGCCATACAACATGATTCCCGGGCGAACCATATCCAGATAGGTCTCAGGCATTTGCAGGATGGCCCCGGAATTGGCGATGTGTTTCAAAGGCGGCGGCTCAATGCCCCGTTTATCATAATAAGAGAGTGTCTCCAGGAAACGCTCCAACTGAAGACGCGTATAGGACAGATCTGTCTCTTCCGATCTGGCAAAATGGGAAAAGACACCTTCGACCTGCATATGTTTGCAGGATGCGGCCTTTTCCAAAAGTGACTCGGCACTGTAATAGTGCACGCCAATGCGTTCCATCCCGGTATCTATCTTGAGATGCACTTTGGCTTGTTTGCCCATCGCAAGTGCTGCTTCTTCGATTTGCTCCAGTTTAACGATCGATGAAGCGGTAATCGTCAGATCATACTCAATGAAATGGGGGACTTGATTGCCTAATATACCACCTGTGACCAGAATCGGCATTTGAATCCCGGATTGGCGCAGGAGGATACCCTCCTCCAACACAGCCACGCCGATGTAATCTGCTCCAAGTTCTTCCATCAATTGCGCGATGCGTACCATGCCATGTCCGTATGCGTTGGCTTTAAGAATGGGCATGATCTTGGCCGGGTCGACATGGTTTCGGATCGCATTGAAATTGTCTCTGAGTCTGGAGAGGTTCACCTCCACATGCGTGGGGCGCACCACATCCTCAGTGATGGTCGATTGGTTGATGGTTTGATCGGTATTGGACATTTGATTCCTAAACCACTAATACAGTAATGGATAATATAAGGTTTATCCTGATAAAGTCAAATTATATCATATACCCTAACAATTTTTACACAGATCGCGAACGAATGTTTCCAGTTTCAAAGTGTCCTTCGTAAAATTGCGGATGCCTTCGGCTAGTTTCTCAGTGGCCATGGCGTCTTCGTTCATCATCCAGCGGAAGGTGTTCTCATTCATTGAAATTTTGGCATCGCCGAGCGATTGGGCGGTATCTGCATCCAGTTTACGTGTAATTGTCTCCTCCGATTTCTGCAACTCTTGCATCAATCCGGGTGAGATGGTGAGATAGTCGCATCCGGCCAGTTCTAGAATTTCTTCTTTATTTCTGAAACTCGCGCCCATGACAACGGTTTTGTGGCCATGCTTCTTATAGTAATTGTAAATCTGAGTGACGGATTTTACACCCGGATCTTTAGGTGCGGGATATCCATCCGTACCATCAGCTTTCTTATACCAATCCATGATGCGCCCGACAAAAGGCGAGATAAGTGTGACATTCGCTTCGGCGCAAGCCACAGCCTGGGCAAAGGAAAAGAGCAGGGTCATATTGCAGTGAATGCCCTCCTGTTCCAGCACCTTTGCTGCCTGAATCCCCTCCCAGGTGGATGCGATTTTAATGAGAATTCGATCCGAATCCACGCCGGCGTCTTTGTACAAAGCAATGATTTGTTTTGCGCGTTGTATCGTACCTTCCGTATCAAATGACAGCCTCGCATCCACTTCAGTGGAGACTCTTCCCGGAACGATCTTGAGAATTTCCTTCCCGAAATTGACGCCCAGTTTATCGAATGTCCAAAGCGACTGGATTTCAACATCCGTTGCTTTGGATTTTCCGAAGCGCACGGCATTCTTTCCCAATGCTTCATACTGAGGTAGCTGGGCTGCCTTGAAAAGCAAGGAGGGATTGGTTGTGGCATCTACGGGTTTGTATTGATTGATGGCGTCGATATCGCCAGTGTCTGCGACCACTTGCGTCATGGTCCTTAATGTCTCAAGTTGATTCATGATCATTCCCTTTCATCCAAGTTGTTATATTTTATTTAACTTCACAATGAGAGAGATGCTCCCCGATTTATATTGGATTCTTCGCGTAATATTTTCTGAGGTCTGATTCCATTATACTTCGAACCAATCCAGGGAAGAACCGGAAAAGCAGATTTATGAGATAGTTTTTGGTACCCGGTATAATGGTCATCCGTTTTCTAAGGATTCCCCTGAGCATAATTTCCGCCACTTTTTCAGGCTGCATGACTTTGAGGTTTCCAGCCAGGATTCGGGTTTCTGCAGGTTTAATCCGATTCTCCTCATGCAAAAGCGGTGTGTCCGTATCCGGCGGATATACTACAGAGATATTGATATGATAAGGCAGAAGATCCTGATGTAAACATTCCGAAAATCCTACCAGCGCAAATTTGCTTGCTGTATAGGGTCCGTAGCCGAAAATGCCCATGAATCCCAAGGTGGATGCCATGTTTACGATGTGACCTGATCGCTGTTTTATGAAATGGGGAAGGCAGGCGCGCGTTACATGAACTCCTCCCGAATAATTCACACGCATCAGGTTTTCCCACACTTCATCCGATAAATCAGCCAGATATCCTGGATAAGTTGCACCTGCATTGTTGATCAGGATATCCAATCCACCCAGGTCTTGTATCACTTTCAGTATTGTATGAAATATCTGTTCTTTGTCTGAGATATCCAGAGTCATCATGCAAATTTTCTGATCAATACGGATTTTTTCAGACTCAATTTCCGCTCTTGTTTTTTCCAGCCTTTCTTGATTTCGGGCCGCAATACAGACATCCGCTCCTGAACGGGCCAGTATCAACGCAGTGGCTTTACCAATTCCACTTGAACCGCCGGTAATAAAAACCTTTTTTCTATTATATCTCGGGAAGTTGAGCGAATTCTCTTTCAAGAGGAATCTCCGTATTTTCTGCCCTAGTAAATGAGGAAGAGGGATTACACAAATATAAGGGGGAGCTGGAAAAGAAACAAGGTGGAATCCTGTGAGAGCGAATGATTTTTATTCTCCTTTATTCCTTTAGTATACATGGAATACTTGACTCCATGAATGAAAAGTCGTATGTTATTTCATCCGTTTCGGTGGAAGTTGAGAATTAATCAATAAACGTGAGGTTTACATGGAAAAACGATCTGCTTTCCCACGAGTATTTTGGGTAGCGAATTCTATCGAAGTGCTCGAGCGTTTCAGCTATTATGGTATTTACATGGGATTCGGAATCTACTTGCAGCATCTCGGATATACCAAGGGAGATCTCGGAGTTATTCAAAGTATTTTCCTGGCCCTGTCTTATTTGGTGCCTGTTTTCTCCGGCACATTTGCTGACAAATACGGTTTCAAAAAAGTGCTTATCATTTCTTATCTTTGCTATCTTCCCGCTATTTTATTATTGATTATCTCCAAATCATTTTCTGAAATTGCTCTCACGATGCTGACCATCGGGCTGGCTGCCGGTATTTTCAAGCCCTTAATTTCAGCGACTGTTCGTGTAACCACGGATTCTACAAATAAAACATTTGGTTTTGGCATATTCTATTGGATGGTCAATTTGGGCGCCTCATTCGGCCCGATTGTCATGGGTAAATTAAGAGCCATTTCCTGGGATTATGTATTTTATACTGCCGCGGCCGGTATCGGGTTTATGCTTCTTATCACCATTTTGTTTTACAAGGAGCCAGAAAGGGAGATCGAAGGTGTTTCTTTGAAACAAAAATTTCGTGATATGGGCGAAGCATTGTCCGATAAGAAATTTCTTGTTTTTATCATCCTGCTGGGAGTCTTCTTCTGGCTGCCATTCTGGGCATTTTTTAATGTACTTGCCGTATATATTAATGATTATATGGATACGGCGTCACTTTTCAATAGTGTAAGTGCAGTGATTGGTGCAGGCATTACCAAAGCGCTCATTGCCAGTGAGGTTGATGGGATATGGAGACTTAATGCTGAGGCGATTTCGCATACAGGATTTGTCATTATCATCTTCCAATTGCTGGTCTCGCGACTGACTGAAAAACGTGCTGCGATCCCTGCATTTTTAGTGGGACTTTTTATTGCGGCTGTCGGTTACGTCCTTCTTGGCTTTGCAGTCACGGCTGTAAGCGAATTGATGTTTTTAGGTGTTTTCCTATTTGCGATTGGAGAGATGATATCTTCTCCCAGAATTCAGGAATATATTATGTGGATTGCTCCCAAAGAGAAGGCGGGTCTTTACATGGGAACGAATTTCCTGGCCACGTTTATCGGCGCCACACTAAGCGGTATTTATACCGGCTTGCTGGGTACTTTCGAGAACATGGGACACCCGGATTACATCATGTATGTACTTGCCGCGCACACTTTGGTGGGCATTCTTGCAATCTGGATCTTCACCAAGACCATGGGTGAGTTTCAGGAATTGGTTGAATAGTCCATCTCCCATATAAATCAGGGATCTTTTTTATTGCCTTCCGGTTCAACAGATTAATACTCTGGAGACCGGGAGGTATTTCTAATTCAAGACAAATCAAATCTATATCCTCCTGTTGAAATTTTACAATTTTTTACGCATAGATGACAGTTAATTGATTTGTATTTAATAAATTGTACATGTTGTTTTATTTAACATGAGATCCAAAAGGGGATGCAATATGGCTAACCGAATCGTTTTTAAAATTCTTCTTGTCTTTCTCCCAGTCTTGGCATTTTCCGGCAGTCGCATCCATATCACGCTGGATCGAGCTGTGGATATTGCCATGGAGAACAGTTATCGTGTGAAGCGGCTCAAACTGAATATCGAGCGCAGCACGTTCTGGCTCAAGTCCAGACAGGCCGGATTGAAATCCAAGGTCTACTTGAATTTGAAAACACCGGATCTGCAGAATATCTCGGATTACAAATGGAATTCCATCCTCTACAAAGACGAGATTGTGCATCAGAATACACAGATGTGGGAGTCGGTGCTTTCAATTCAGCAGCCGGTCATTCTGTTCGGTTATCCCACCAATGGGTATGTTTCATTCAACTATCAGGTCTACCGGTATTTGCAGAAGGAGAATGGATCTTCAGAAGTCGATTATTACAACAGACTTTATATGAGGTATGTACAGCCTTTTTTTCTTCCTAATGAATTGAAGAACGATCTTGAAGAGGCTGAATTAAATTTGGAGGATGTGCAGTTAGATTATATGCAGGAGCGTGTGGAGATCATAGAAGACATTTCAGACGATTATTATGATGCCTTCGAAATGGATTATACACAGACGATCTATCAAAGACAGATGGATTTGCTTTTAAAAATCCAGCATATCACAGAGAATTTTCAGAAGGAACGGCGCAAAGATCAGATTCAGGTACAGCTTGAAATGGCCAACGTGCGTGAGAGCATTTTGGAGAATCAAAGCCGGCTGCGCATGGCATTGGCTGATATGAAACAGCGTCTCCGTCTGGATATATCCGATTCGCTTTTTATCACTCCTGAAATTCAACTGAATCCTGTGAGGGTCGATCTCGATGAGGCACTTCATTACGGATTTACTTTAAATCCGCAATTGCAGCGGCTGCAGATCAGCGAGCGTAAAGCCGAGATTGATCTGGAGAATGTCAAGGGTTGGGATGCTTTTCGCATGGAGCTTGAGGTGACTTACGGTCTTGAGAAAAATGATCAGCAATTCAGATCGATTTGGGAGCAATATAATAACAGCAACTCTATCACGTTGAATGCCTATGTGCCGATCTGGGATTGGGGAAAGCGCAAGTACCGGATTGAAGCGGAACGGCGAGACCTCCAACGGCGTGAACTGGATACCGAAGAACGCCAGGAGGATCTGAGAAAGGATATTATCACAGCTCAGATTAATCTTAAGGAGTATCTCGATCGATGCCTGAATATGCAGGAGAGTCTGAAACTGGGCAATGAGTTTTCAGAGATCAGCATTCAGGAATATGAAAATGGTGGGATTTCTCTGAGTGATTTGCTGCAGATCGTTACGCGGAATCAGGAAACTGAATCCAAACTGCTTGAAAGTTATCTGGGGTACAAACGCTCGGTCATGGAACTGATGGTTTCGACCTATTATGATTTTGAAAAGGGTGAGTCACTGCTTGATGCGTTGAATGGGAATGGGTAGAACAAAAGTTAGTAACTCCAATCATTGATACCCTGACACTACTTACATCTAAAAAAGGGGCTGCCAATAATGGCAGCCCCTTTTTTTTGTTGACTCTTCCTGATAAATATTATTTTGGACAGAGATAAAAAATGACTTATATTAATCATATTAAGATCCATAATTCTCCAAATAAGAATGGCCCATATAAGCCATATAAAATATGAAGCTTTTTGGTCGATAAACTTAGGTTAGACTATAAGTAATATTGAGAATTTATAAAATGGAATCTATAGTAGCTTACTTTGTGAATTGAGCGAAGAAGCAAAGATACATTATAAAGCAACAATCAGAGTTCTTAATAATATTATAAAATGAATAAGTTTCATGCAAAAAAATCAACATCTGAAAAGGTCTAACCCAAGTTTGCTGACAGACTGATCGTCCAGGGGTTGTGCCCCAGGACGCATAATAAAGGAGGGCTCAGCCCTCCAAAATAATCTGTTCGAGGGTAGAATCTTGGATATCGCACTCGAAGTAAAGATGATTTTAAAAGCATTGTTGATTTTTCTCATTAACTTCATTATCATTTAAAAAACAAAAAAATATCAATAACTCAAAACTTGGATGTAAAAATGAGAAAACAAATGTTCGTATTAATTGTGTTGTTTCTTTCCCTGGTCGTTTATTCTGCGGGATATGGACAAGATCCTGACAGATACCCAATTATTGTTGAGGCAGAATCTGGTGCATTGGGCTCAGAGTTTAACAATCTCCAATCCGGTGATGCGCAATATATTACCATTTCAACCGATTATGACGAAACTTCAGGTACGGCAAATTATCCCGGAGAGAACAGAACGGCTTCCTATGACGTCACCTTCCCAGACACAGGCACCTACGATATTTTTGTACGTGTGCTTGTTGGGTTTGGAGGTTATAATGATGACAGTTTCTTTTATGGAAATGGTTTTGGAGAAAAAAATAGTACAAATGCCAATGATTGGATCCTGAGTAATGGTCTTGCTTCTGCTGGTTTTTCCAACTCAGATGATGTGGTTCGGGATCCAGGTGGACAGGGTAGCAATGTCTGGAAATGGATTAATCTGTCACGTAATGCATATCAGGCAGAATCCAGAGATTTTACGATTGACAATCCAGATGATCTGACAAGAAATTTTTCCATTGGTGCGAGAGAAAACGGTCTCGATATCGATAAATTTGCTTTTGGTAAGTCCAAGCTCTATTTCACAGTTGAAAATTTGGACAGTGTGCAGGCAGGATCTCTTACAGATCCAACTGATATTTTTGAACCACCTGCCAGAGAACCGCTTGCCCAGGGAAAGAGCAAGTATTTTGGCAATGTTTGGTCCCAAAGTCAATTGTACCGGTTTACAGAATACTGGAATCAGGTTATACCGGGAAATCCTGGGAAATGGGGTAGTGTCGAAGGGACTCGGGATAATATGAACTGGGGCCCTTTGGATGCGGCCTATGCATTGGCCAAAGACAATGGTTTCCCGTACAGGCATCATGTTCTGATCTGGGGAAATCAGCAGCCTGAGTGGATTGAAACGTTACCGCCAGAAGAACAGCTTGAAGAAATTGAAGAATGGTTTGCCGCTGTCGCGGAAAGATATCCGGAAATTGATGTCTTGGAAGTGGTTAATGAACCATTGCATGATCCGCCGAATCAAAATGATAATGGCGGAGGCAATTATATTAATGCGCTTGGCGGTAATAATGATCTTTATGGAACAGGTTGGGATTGGGTGATAAAAGCTTTTGAACTTGCAAAGGAATATTTTCCGGCATCCACCATGTTAATACTGAATGACTATAGTATCCCGAATAGTACGAGCACAACCACAGCTTATCTGGAGATTGTCAATATATTGCTTGGAAGGGATTTGATAGACGGCATAGGTGTTCAGGGACATGCTTTCTCCACAAGGGGATCCATGTCTACTGTATCATCGAATCTGGATCGCCTTGCTGAAACCAGTTTGTCAATCATTGTGACTGAAATGAATATTGATGGAGGATCGGGTACCGGTGTGAATGCGCCAACTGAAGAGGATCAATTAAACGAATATATGAGAATATTCCCCACATTCTGGGAACATCCGGGTGTTGTGGGTATATCCCTCTCTGGCTGGAGACCAGGAATGGGGAATTCGGAAGCAATCCTGATCAACACCAACGGATCAGAGAGACCTGCCATGGAATGGCTGAGCGCTTATGTGGATACAGCAAATGGAGAAGCATCCAGTTCTGTAAAGAGATTGGCAAGCTTGCCGGATGAATTCTACGTTTTCGACAATTATCCAAATCCCTTTAATCCAGTCACTACGATTAAGTACAGCGTGCCCTTACAGTCCAGAATAAGAATTACCATTTATAATGCGCTGGGCCGGGAAATCCGAAGCCTTGTAGACGAGATCAAACAGCCAGGGCAATATGAGATCATGTGGGATGGGCGCGATAGTACAGGGAGTGCAGTCACCAGTGGATTGTATTTCTGCAGAATTGAGAATGGTGAATCGTCCAGAATGATTAAACTCACTTTGTTAAAATAGTTCAGAAAGAGGAAGCAGGCGAGATGAAATTACAAAAAACATCCCACATCATGTTCGTTATCTGCATATTCATTCTTGCAGGGATTGGAAATACTCAGATAGAAGGCATTCCGAATCATCCCAGAATCATCTTGCAGGTCGGGGATGAGAAAGTGCTCCGAACAAGAATATCCCAGAGCGAAATGATGCAGGAACTGCATGACCGCATTCTCGTGCAGGCGGATGCAATGCTTACGCTTCAGGAGGTAAAACGCGAGCAGATCGGGAGACGGTTATTAGGCATATCTCGCACTTGTTTGAAACGGGTGATTGCGCTTTCCTATGCCTACCGAATGACGAAAGATTTTAAATATTTAGATAAAGCAGAATCGGAGATGCTAGCCGCTTCTAGGTTTTCGGATTGGAATCCTTCCCATTTTCTGGATGTGGCGGAAATGACCATGGCTCTGGCTATCGGGTATGATTGGCTTTATCCTGATTTGAGTAAAGAATCCCGCCAAATTATAAAAAAGGCCATCTTGAATAAGGGATTGCATCCATCCCTCAAAGAAGAGAATACCTGGTTTCTCCAAGCTGAGCACAACTGGAACCAAGTCTGCAACGCGGGTATGGTGTTTGGCGCACTGGCGATTTATGAAGATGAGCCGGAGCTGGCATCCACCATTATAAAGAATGCAAAACGGAGCATTGCGCTGCCGGATGCAGAGTATGAACCGGATGGAGCTTATCCGGAGGGGGCAAATTATTGGGGATATGGCACCACGTTTCATGTGCTGCTGATTGATGCCTATGAATCGGTATGGCCCGATAAACAGGATTTGATTGTCGGGGATGGATTTATAAAAAGTGCGAAATATTACCTGCATGTGCACGGTCCCACGGGCAGTTATAATTACGCAGACTGCCGTTACGGAAAGGGATTGGCGCCTGCGGTGTTCTGGTTCGCGAATCGTACGAATGATCCGGGGCTTCTCTGGTACCAAAAAGAGTTAATTGAAAAAATGATCCAAAAAGAAAAACCGCTTGAAGCCACAGGATTGTCCAACCGGTTTTTGCCCATGATGTTGATCTGGGGCAGCCGGCTCGATTCTCTTAACCATCGTCCTCCCTCAGAACTGTCATGGATGGGACAGGGTAAGAATCCAGTCAGCCTGCACCGCACTTCATGGGATGATGACGCCATCTTTATCGGCATCAAGGGTGGTTCGCCGGGCATCAATCACGGCCACATGGATATTGGCTCTTTTGTGATGGACGCGCTCGGTGTGCGCTGGGCCATGGACCTGGGTATGCATAACTATAATAGACTTGAAATGCAGGGTGTCCAACTCTGGGATCGCAGTCCGGAGGGACAGCGATGGCAAATTTATCGCTACTCCAATCTTTCGCACAATACGCTGGTTGTGGACGATGCTCCACAGATCGTGAATGCAGAAGGGATGCTTCTAAAACATTCCGATGAAGATCCCGATTTCATGTACACGGTTGTGGACATGTCACCTGTCTATGCAGAACAGTTGTCAACAGCGATTCGCGGCATTGCTATTGTGGATAGTGAGTATGTGATGGTTCGCGATGAATTGTCCAATAATGATGCAACCTCCATCGTACGTTGGGGCATGGTCACGCATGATTCTGTTGAAATGGTTGATGAGCTAACAGCGATTATCCAGAAAGAGGGCAAGTCGTTGACGTTTCAGGTTGTCCAACCCTCTGATGCGAAAATACAATTGTATTCCACAGATCCGCAAAATGATTTTGAAGACAAGAATCCGGGTACGGTCATGTTGGGATTTGAAACGGAACTGGCTCCAAATCAGGAAAAAGATTTAATTGTGTTGTTGATTCCGGAAGGTACAAATCCTCCAAAACAAATTAGAACAACAAAGTTGGTTGAATGGTGAAGTCATAAGTAGAATTGGATACGTTTTATTATGTATAAATGGAATATAGATCAATGACTATAAAGTCATCCGGGATGGTCATGACAATTCAGGAATCCATATTCCAAGTAGCGTGTATTTCTGCAGTATTGAGAATGGGGTAGATATTCAAAGCATCAAGTTGACATTGATCAGGTAGTATTTTTAATAACACCTGTGAATATTTTATATCTCCTTTCCGTAAAGAACATGTAATAAGATTTCTTACACAAATCCCACTTATAAAACTTTATCAATAATAAAAATCCCGCTTGCATTCAATAATTATTGGCTGTATTTTGTGCGAATGCAATTTTTGTCAAGAGAAAATCAGCCTACCCTGAACTCTCCATTTGATTATGAATATAGGAGGACAATTTATGCTTCATGAACCTGCAGCGCCTGCCGAAGTTGATTATGCCACGTCGTATAAGATGCGCACCGGTGTAATCATGTTTATAATCTATGCCATTGTCTACGCGGGATTTGTGGCCGTCAATGTGCTCAGTCCCATTTCAATGGAAGCCAATGTTTTATTCGGATTGAATCTGGCAGTGATCTATGGATTCGGCTTGATTGTCCTGGCATTGATTATGGCATTGATTTACAATGCCATGTGCATGAAAAAAGAAAAGGAATTAAAAAATGAAGACAATATCAAGAAGGAGGGTAAATAAATGGCACTTTTACCCGTACTTCTGTTTGTCTTTTTTGTTGCTATTGTATTAATTCTTTCATTCTATTTTGGACGTAAAACCAAATCAGCCAGCGGTTACTTTGCAGCCGGCGGCAATATTCACTGGTCTGTGAATGGTATCGCATTCGCGGGTGATTATCTCTCCGCTGCTTCATTCCTCGGAATTTGCGGCATGATTGCCACAGTGGGTTATGATGGATTTCTCTACTCCATCGGGTATCTGGCAGGCTGGATTGTGGCCCTTTTCGTGGTGGCCGAACCCATGAAACGCCTGGGCAAATATACGTTCACCGACGCACTTGATTCCAAATTTAACTCCAAAGGCATTCAGCTCTTCGCAGCCATCAGCACACTTATTGTATCCATCTGCTATCTGATTCCCCAGATGGTAGGCGCGGGTTCGCTGGTGACGCCACTCCTGGGTCTCTCCCATACGATGGGTGTAATAATGGTAGGATCCATCGTGATCTTCATCGTGGCCACAGCTGGAATGGCATCCACAACGTATGTACAGTTTCTTAAAGGTGGATTGCTGATTATTTTTTCAACCATTCTATGTGTGGCGATTTTTGTACGCGGCACCACGACAGAACCGGATCAGGGAGGTAAGGTACCCTTTTATCAGTACCAAACAATTCAACTGGTTGAATCCTCAGAGGGCCTAACTTCTTCAGATAGTACTTTTCAGGTTGGTGCAATGAAAGAGGTATCCGGAACGACTTTGATCAAAGTTCACCAAGACGGTCAGGAACTGGGATGGTGGATTGTAACTGAATCTCCTAAGACCGGAACCCAAATAGCCGAAGAAACTCAATCCATTGTTCATAAATTCGATGGTGCCACTTGGATTAATGGTCACCCGGAATCCGATGAAAATCAACTCCGGCAAGTCGGTAATTTGACAAAGATTGATGGGAAAACCGAAGATACCGGACCGGTATCACCATTTAAATTCCTCTCTAATATGGGCAGTAAGGAGACCATAGTCAAGCGCTGGGAAAAATTAGACTTTACAGAGGGCGAAGACCATGTGACTGTGTTTGCACCGGTTTACACACCGGGAAACAAGATCATGCGTCCGGGTTTGAAGTTTAAGGTGGAAGGCACGCCGCTTCAGAAAATCGAGTTCATTTCTCTGATGATGGCCTTGTTTTTCGGTACAGCTGCTTTACCGCATATTTTGATTCGATATTATACGGTTCCCAGTCAGGCGTGTGCACGTAAGTCCACAATTGTTGCGATCGCTGCCATTGGATTCTTTTATATCCTCACCCTGTTTATGGGGTTGGGTGCTATGTCCAGCGGGGTCATCAACCTGACTGACAGCAACATGTCCGCGCCACTTCTGGCCAAGTCATTCGGCACGTTTCTCTTTTCCATTATTTCTGCTATCGCCTTTGCGACAGTTCTCGGAACAGTGAGCGGACTGATTGTCGCTGCATCAGGCGCAATCGCGCATGATTTGCTCGACCGGTTCGGCGGACTCAATATGGATGATAAGCAAAAGGTAAATGTCGGGCGGTTGGCCGCTTTTGCGGTGGGTTTGATTGCGATCATTTTAGGCATAATCTTCAAGGGCATGAATGTGTCATTCCTGGTGGGATGGGCATTCGCCGTTGCGGCATCTGCCAATCTGCCGGCTATACTCATGCTGCTTTTCTGGAAGAAAACTACAGCCAAGGGTATTGCGTGGTCCATAGTGGTTGGAATTATTTCTGCCATCGGCATCATTCTACTTTCGCCGGATATGTATGTCCGCTACGGGCTACCCAGAGAAGCCGCACCAATCCCGCTGGGACAACCGGGAATTATTTCCATTCCATTAAGCTTTCTCACCTTGATTGTGGTTTCATTGATAACGCAGCCGAAAAAGAAAAAGGCGTAATCATTTTATCCGATTAAAACGTGAAAGTGTAAACAGGAGAGCAAAATGAAAAAATTCATTATTATTGGATGCCTGCTTCTCACTGCATCCTTAATCGCGGGTGAGACTGTTGAGTCCAAATTTCCCGTACAGCTCTACGGATTTATCCGCATGGAAGCCAGTTATGACAACAGTGAGATTGCCAAAGGGGATTGGCTGTTATTTGCGCCCGCAGGAAACTCGGCAGCAGCAGATCAATCTATTTTTACCATGAATGCCCGGCACTCCCGGATTGGATTAAAAATCGGCGGTCCGACTCTCGGTAAAGACGGTAAGGTGCAAGGATTGATTGAAGTGGACTTCGCTGGTGGATTTCCCAACTCATCTACAGCTGCGCGTCAGCCTCAATTGCGGCTGCGCCATGCCTGGGTGGAAATCGTCAAACCCACTTGGGAATTGCGTTTCGGTCAGGATTGGGCGCTCATTTCCGGTCCGTTCCCGAACACCACGAGCTTTGTAGTTGGCGCAGGCAAAGGCCATTTGTGGATGCGTTATCCTCAAATCAAGTACACCCTCAAATCCGGTGCCTTCAAACTGGCTGTCAGTGCCAATCGCCCCATGGCGGGAAATATCAAGTATGAAGATTTCGCGGGTGGTGATTTTGATCCCGTGGGTGACGGCGAACGTTCGGGTATGCCCTGGTTCATGGGACGTGCATGGCTCAATATTGGCAAAGCCACGGTTTCTGTATCCGGTCATTATGGACAAGAGCAGATCGCTGATCTGGCCGGATTGGATCATGATAAATCCACTTATTCGATCAATGCGGATATGGTTGTAAAAACAGGCCCTGTCGCCTGGACCATAAGAGGTTTTATGGGTGAGAATCTCAACAGCTTCTTCGGGGGTGTGTTTCAGGGATTCTCCAGCGACAGCAGTTCCGTGACCAATATCGCGTCCAAGGGTGGTTGGGGACAGGCTGTCGTGACATTGAACGATCACTGGGACGTGACTCTGGGTGGTGGCATGGATGATCCTAATGATGAAGACCTCACCGGCAATGCACGAACCCAGAACACATGGATGTTTGGAAACGCGGCGTTAAATTTCAGTAAAAGTCTGATCTTCATGCTCGAAGCTGAATATCTTAAAACCGGGTATCTCGCAGCAGAGGATGGTGAAAATCTTCGCCTTCAATTCGTGACGTATCTGAAGTTTTAATTCGAATTCTTAATATTTTATACCGCCGCTCATCCTGCATGGGCCGCATTTTCTTAATCCTCTTTCTGATTGATTTTCTGCTTAATATTTAGTAAAGTTTAGCTATAATTATATAGGTTTATAACTTCATTTCTTCACTGCATCTTGGACTATTTCTGGAGGCGAGACTTGAAAAAGATTATCCTCAATTTCTTATTTGGACTTCTGTTTCTTTTTATTGCATGCAATAATGATGAGCCCAGCTAAGAAATATATATCCTGAAGGATTAAAAAATAATATGATGTTATGAATGCTTGTTTAGATTTAAATGTTACTCTTCGATATGTATAACAATTTTATTAAAATATTCGTACAATAGTAAGTCTATTTTAACTCTTTTTTACAGGAGGTCCTTATGGGATCGATCAGCAGACGCGATTTTCTTGGTACTTCTGCCGCTCTGGGCACCGCCGCCGCCCTGTCCCGGATCATTCCCGGTGCTCTGGTGGAATCCGCCTTTGCGGGTGCACCCGGATTTTTTGAATCCGAGTTTGGCATCAACGATGCGCTGTGCAAGAAGATACTGGAAATAGCATTATCCAAAGGTGGAGATTTTGCCGATCTGTATTTCGAGCACACTATCTCCAACTGGGTCAGTCTGGAAGACGGCAAGGTAGACCGTGCCAATGGTAGTATTAACCTAGGTGTGGGAATACGTACTGTCAAAGGCGACCAAACCGGCTATGGTTTTACTCAGGAATTAACAGAAGAATCCATGAAGGCTGCTGCGGCGACAGCCGCTTCAATTGCAGATGGAAAGCCGAAATCAGCCGCAAAAGAGTATATCAGGCTGAAAACCGAGGATTACTATCCAATCAAAACCCTGTTCACCGATATCTCACTCTCTTCAAAACTGCCATTGATCAAACGTGTCAATGAACAGTGCTTTGGCCTTTCTGATCTGATTATCAAGGTCAACGCAACAATGCATGATCAACAAAAACGAATGATGGTTGTGACCAGTGATGGTGTGAAGGCAGAAGACCTTTTGCCTCGTGATTATCTTTCGGCCTCAGTCGTTGCCGAGAAAGACGGAAAGCAGGAACGGGCCTGGTGGAATTTCGGTGGCCGACAGGATTTCTCCTATTTCACACCGGATCTGGCTGATAAACTGGCCAAGGAAGTTGTGGATCGGGCTGTGATCCTTTTCGACGCTGAACAGCCCCCGGCCGGTGAAATGCCTGTTGTTCTGGGTCCAGGTGTAACGGGCATTCTTCTCCATGAAGCCATTGGACATGGCATGGAAGCAGATTTCAACCGCAAGGGTATATCCACGTATTCAACCATGATCGGTAAAAAAGTGGCTGAACCATTCGTACACATTGTAGATGAAGGCATCACACCCCGCCAATTGGGTTCCATCAATGTGGATGATGAAGGTATTCCTGGACAGAAAACCATGCTGGTTGAGAACGGCATCCTCACAGGATACCTGCACGACAAAATTTCTGCCAAACATTATAATGTGAAACCAACTGGCAATGGCCGCCGTGAGAGTTATCAGCATATTCCCATCCCCCGTATGAGAAATACTTACATGCTGGCAGGTGAGACGGCACCGGAAGATGTGATCAAATCTGTAAAAAACGGTATTTATGTGGAAGATATCAGTAATGGTCAGGTGAAGATCGGTGAAGGGGATTTCGCATTCTACGTATCTCAGGGAAAAATGATAGAAGACGGGAAAATAACCAAACCGATAAAAGATGTCAATATCATGGGAAATGGACCCAAGATGCTGCAGAATGTAACCATGGTTGCCAATGATCTGGAATTGCATGAGGGTGGTAGAGGTGCATGTGGCAAAGATGGACAATCAATGCCGGTCGGATTTGGCTTACCCACCTGCCTGGTGAAATCCATGACAGTAGGTGGTGTTCAAAAACAAGGAGCGTGAAGATGAGTAAAGAAATGACGAAATTATGCGAGCTTGTTTTGAAAACGGCCAAACAAGCGGGTGCGGATGATTGCAAAGTCTCATATTCAAAAAGCCGGTTTGTCGAAGTACAGTACCGCGAAAAGAAACCGGAAACCGTGAAAGAGGCGGGCACGCAAGGCATCAATATCGATATCTATGTGAATAACCGGTACTCAGCGCAAAATACTTCCGATCTGCGTCCGGATGCGCTGAAAACGTTTGTCAACAACGTGGTCGAGACAGCCAAGTTGCTGGAAGAAGATCCATTCCGGAGTTTGCCTGATCCCAAATACTATGAAGGTCGGAAAGATCTGGATCTGGAAATCATGGATCCGAATTATGATCAAATTACACCGGAACTGCGTCATCAAATGGCCAAAACCCTGGAAGCATCCTGTGTGGAAGCCGGTGGTGAAAAGGTCATCTCTGTGACATCACAGGTCTATGATGAGTTGCAGGATTCTACCGTAATGACCAGCAATGGATTTTTTGGTGAAACCCAGTCATCTGTCTGTTATGTTTTTGTAGAAATGACTGCACAGGATGAGGGAAACCGCCGGCCCAACGGATATTCTTATGCGGTCGACCGAAACCTCAAGAATCTGCCATCTTGTGAAGAAATCGGAAAACAAGCAGCCAAACGTACTCTCGATCTGATGGGAAGCAAGAAACTGGAAACTGAGACTTTACCGATTATCATTGAGAACCAGGGTGTTGGTCGGGTTTTAAATGGTTTTATGTCAGCCATGAACGGCTGGGCTCTGCAACAAAAACGCTCGTTTCTGGTTGATAAAAAGGGAGAGAAGTTGGGTAGCGATGTGTTTACTCTGATTGATGATCCTTTTGTCATCGGCGGATTGGGCAGTCGATTGTATGATGGAGATGGTTTTGCTACGAAAAAACGGGCCTTGGTCGAGAAGGGTGTGCTGAAAGAATACTTGATCGACTGGTATCGCAGCCGAAAGCTGGGAGTGGCGCCCACCACTGGTGGCACCAGTAATTTAATTCTGCCTCCCGGTACCCGATCGGTGGCAGAGATCATGAAGGATCTTGGGCGGGGTATTCTCGTTAATGGATTTATCGGCGGGAATTCCAATTCGAATACTGGAGACTTCTCAATAGGTATCACTGGCACATTGTTTGAAGGTGGCGAACTTACTCAGGCTGTCGCTGAGATGAACATTGCTGGCAACCATCTTGAACTCTGGAATCGTCTGGCCGAAGCTGCCAATGATCCATGGATCTACTCGAGCTGGCGAATGCCGAGTTTGGTATTCACCGATGTGGTAGTATCCGGAGTATAATCATCCTTCAAGGTTAATCGTACTTGTTATATTAAAGCACTGTGCAGGTTACTGTTCAGTGCTTTTCTTTATGTAAAAAATGCAAATCATGCCAAGTTATTATATCAAAACAATTAAAGTTTTTTTATATTGATACAAGTAGATAGATGAGGATATAATTATGAAATGGTTTTTCCCAATCTTGTTGACTGTCCTTATTGTCCCAGTATTTGCTCAAGCTCAATGGATTGTTGAAGAACAAGACGGTCTGGTTGCTGTGGAAACGGAGCATTATGTTTCACAATCCCAAACAGAAACCCGGCAATGGATTCTGTGCAATGCAGCCTCCGTCCCTTCAATCAAACCGGACATAGATCCCATCCACAAGGGTGCAAGCGGCGGTGCCTATCTTGAAATCCTGCCGGATACGCGGCAAACACATGATGACCCGCTTGTGCACGAAGTCAGCTTCTCTAATGTACCAGGAATACTTGCTATCCTAACCTACAAGATCCAATTCAATAATACAGGACGATACTATGTCTGGGTGCGGGCGTTTTCCACGGGAAGTGAGGATAACGGCATTCATGTGGGGCTGGACGGAGAATGGCCAGAGCACGGCCAGCGCATGCAATGGTGTGAGGGCAAGCACACCTGGCGGTGGGAGAGCAAGCAGCGTACGGATGCTGAGCATTGTGGAGTTTTCGATCAGATCTATCTGGACATCCCGACAATAGGAATACATGACATCCACTTTTCGATGAGAGAAGATGGATTTGAGTTTGATAAATTTATACTAACAACGAATATTGATTTTCCACGACCGGATAGTTTGGATACGGGCCCTATGGAAATTCTATTCTACAATTCAAAATGAAATATCTTCGTTCCAATGCTATACAATAGGGCAGTTGGCTGTATAGAATGATGTTGTGGTATTAATTTTTGGAGGATATATCATGGTAGATAAACAATATCAGACTTACATTTGTAAAAGTTTTCTCAGGTCGGGCATTGTTGTCCTTTTGCTAAATTCACTTTTTTCAATATTCTGCCAACAATCTCCGGTTGTGTTAGATTTAAATGAAAGCCAGCAAAACATGTTTGATACATTCGTTCATCGTCTTCAATCCTATCCAAGATTTTCCGATGTGGATGTGGCTTCAATTCAACCTGGATGGCAGTATGAGTCTACGGAAAAAGAATTGGCCGAATTCATTAAAAAATACGATCTCAAAAAGGTCGCCGGTACCGGTCCGGAAATGGAAAGACTCCTCAATCTCATGGATTGGGTGCACCAGATCACCGACAGTCAAAACAATTTTATAATGAATCCGGATACATTGAATGCCCGCGCGATCATCCAATTTCAGAAAAAACATCATTATGCTCTGAATTGCTGGATGAAATCCATTGTTTTGAACGAAATTCTGCTGGCCTTCGGCTATAAGTCAAGGAGAATCTCCTGTATGCCATCTCAATTTGACGGGGATACACACTCCATCGTCACCATTTACAGTCCCTCCATGAAAAAATGGATTTGCCTTGATCCCACATTCAATACTTTTTTTCATGATGGATCAGGAAATCCGCTGGGTTATCTCGAGATACGAGAAGCCTATTGCGGGGGACGAGTTCCCCGATTCCGATCCATTCAGATGCAGCCGTTCAGTTCTCTCATGCTTTTCGGAATAGCGTTCGAATCGTACGATCAGTGGTACACCGTCTATATGGCAAAAAACGCTTTTCAGGCATCCTGCCCTCAGGCGAGCAAATTCAATTATGAAAGTACAGGACCGGTTGTCAAAGTGCATCTGATTCCAGAGGGATTCGCAGCTGAGGAGGAGGACAATCCAAATCGTATCTTTACAACAAATGCGTTGCGGTTTTTTGAGAAACCCGAGTAGGATAAGAAGATCAATATAAAGGAGTGTGTCCATGAAACGAATAAAAATCAGAGTGAATTTCCGGGCCGAAACAGTTGCTGCTCTTATTCTATCGCTTTTAATCGTGGTCTGTGAAAAAAAACCCACCGAGCCGGATCCCGAATATCCGGATGTGACACGTGAAGAGAAGATCCCGGAGGATTCGGTTAAAATGACGCCGGAAACGGATGTTCCTAGTGGTGTGTATTTATGCAGATTTGAGAATGGTAATGAGATAAAAACAATCAAGCTTATGTTGATTAGATAGAAGATCAGTGAGATTGTTTATTATTAATTCCAACAAATCTTGCTAATCTATGATTGAAAAATAACAGTCCTATTATATTGATTTTCCCTCATATTTTTTGTATTGTTAAGCAAGCAATTCGATTATACCTATCGCTGAGGGTAGCGGTCGTTACATTATAATGATTGGATCTATAATGAATGCAAGAATTCAGAAGCTTCGAAAATTGAGTGTCGAAGCAGAGCCGTCACTCTCAATTGAACGGGCTCTTATTGAAACCGAATTCTATAAAGAGAATTACGGGAAGTACTCCATTCCAATTCTTCGAGCCATGAACTTCCTTGAATTATGCAAACGAAAAACCATATACATCGGCGATGACGAGCTGATCGTTGGAGAGCGGGGCCCGTGTCCCAAGGCGGTTCCCACTTTTCCTGAACTGACCTGTCACAGTGTTGAAGATTTCCATGTACTGAATACCAGAGATAAGCAAAGATATACGATCAGTGATGAGGATATAAAGACGTACGAGAAAGAGGTCATCCCTTATTGGATGGGAAGAACGCAGCGCGAGCGTATTTTTAATCACGTCCCGGATGAATGGAAAGCCGCATATGAAGCGGGATTGTTTACAGAGTTCATGGAGCAGCGAGCTCCGGGGCATACCTGTTTGGATGGCAAGATCTACAGGAAGGGCATGTTGGATTTTAAACAGGAAATCAAGGACCACCTCGAATCCCTGGACTATTTGAATGACACCGAAGCCACGGAAAAGGCGGAACAACTCAAAGCGATGGATATAGCCTGTGATGCGGTTATTGTATTTGCTGAGCGTCATGCAGATCTGGCAGATGAAATGGCCAAAACGGAGAAAGACAAGACACGCGTTGCTGAACTGAAAAGAATCGCTGAAGTCTGCAGCCGGGTACCGGCGCATGCCCCCAGCAATTTTTGGGAAGCCATTCAAATGTACTGGTTTGTTCATCTGGGCACGATTACAGAACTGAATGGCTGGGATGCGATGAATCCCGGTCATTTTGATCAGCACCTTACTCCGTTTTATGAGGATGAAATTGCAATAGGAACACTTACACGAGACCAGGCCAAAGAGCTGATCAGTTGTTTCTGGATCAAAGTAAACAATCATCCGGCTCCCCCCAAGGTGGGCATCACCGCCAGGGAGAGTGGCACATACAATGATTTTACGAATATCAATATTGGCGGTGTGAAAACCGATGGATCTGATGGAGTGAGCGAGGTTTCCTATATCATGCTTGAAGTTATCGAAGAACTTCATATTCTACAACCGGGAAATTCCGTTCATATCAGTCATGTGACACCCAATCGGTTTCTGAATACTGCATGCAAAGTCATCCGAAAAGGGTACGGGTATCCGGCTGTGTTTAATCCGGATGTATATGTTTCGCAGATGCTGCGATCCGGTAAATCCATTGAAGATGCGCGGGAAGGCGGTTGTAGCGGGTGCATCGAAACAGGGGCTTTCGGCAAGGAAGCATACTTACTCACTGGCTATTTAAATGTCCCCAAAATCCTGGAAGTGACTTTAAATAATGGCGTTGATCCGGGCACTGGCAAGGTGGCGGGGATTGCCACAGGCGATCCACTCAAGTTTAAATCCTTTGAAGATTTATACACGGCTTTTAAAACACAATTGAATATTATCATTGATCAGAAAATCAGTGTCAATAACTATATAGATAAAATGTTCGCAAAGTATGCGCCGGCTCCTTTTCTCTCTGTTGTGATCGATGACTGTATTCAAAAGGGCAGGGACTATTATAATGGCGGGCCGAGGTATAATACCAATTATATTCAATGTTGCGGTCTCGGTACAGTGACGGACAGTTTGGCCGCACTTAAAAAGCATGTGTTTGAAGAGAAAACGTATGATATGAGCAAGATCCTTGAAGTGGTTTCCAAAAACTTTGAGGGTGAAGAGGTGATGCGGCAACAAATCCTGACCAGAACACCCTTCTTTGGAAATGATGAAGATTATGCTGACAGCATCGCCACGCAAGTCTATAATGATTTGTTTGAAGCCATTGATGACAAGCCCAACATCAAGGAGAATGGCAAGTATCATCTGAACATGCTTTCAACAACCTGTCATATCTATTTCGGCAAGGTACTTGGCGCAACACCCAATGGCCGTCTGGCGGAAAAACCGATTTCTGATGGCACGTCCCCCTCCCAAGGGTGTGACACGCATGGTCCATCCGCAGTGATCAAATCGCTCTCCAAGATCGATCAGGTGAAATCCGGCGGTACACTTCTGAACCAGCGGTTCCTTCCAAATCTTCTTAAAAAGGAAGAGGATATCACCAAGCTGGCCAGCCTGATCAGAAGTTATTTTGCGTTGGGTGGTCATCACATTCAATTCAATATCGTGGATACAGCCACGCTTCGAGCAGCTCAGAAAACACCTGAGGATTACAAAGATCTTCTTGTAAGAATGGCTGGATACAGCGACTACTTTAATGATATGAATGAAGATCTTCAGGAAGAGATCATTTCCCGTACTGAAAACGAGGCGTTTTAGGGGCATGGCCAGTTTTCCTGATAAAGTGGATTCCTCGGATGTATATTCCTGCTTGATATTTGATATCAAGCGCTATGCAATCAATGACGGGCCGGGAATACGCACAACTGTGTTTATGAAAGGCTGTCCGCTCTCCTGTATCTGGTGTCACAATCCTGAAAGCCGTTCCCCTGATGTACAAAAAATGTATTCTACAGCGAAATGTATCGGTTGCGAGCAATGTATTAAAATATGCCCTGAACATGCCTGTACTTTAACCTCTGACGGCATCATTACATATATAGATCGTTGTATAGTCTGTGGGCAATGTGCGGAAAGCTGTCCTACCAAAGCAACCGAAATGTCTGGCCGCCCAGAGACTGTCCAAAGCCTCATGGAAATTCTTGAGAAGGAAGTTCTGATTTTTGACCAATCCGGTGGGGGAGTGACTTTCTCGGGTGGCGAACCTCTTATGTGTTCTGATATTTTAATCCAGCTCCTTGACGCGTGTGGGAAGAAGGGCATCCATCGAACCGTTGATACATCCGGTTATGCGGAAACAGAAACCATCCTGAATGTGGCAAAAAGGGTGGATTTGTTTTTATATGACCTGAAAATAATGGATTCCATAATGCATAAAAAATATACAGGTGTAGACAATGAAATCATACTTCATAATCTGAAAGCACTCGCAGAAGTGGGAGCGAACATTACAATTCGGATCCCTTTGATTAAGGGCATCAATGATGATCCTAAAAACATTGAAGATTCTGCAGTGTTCATTGCCAGATTGGCTGGCGATATAAAGGGAGTCGATCTATTGCCGCATCACAACATTGCAGACAACAAGCACAAGAAACTTGGCCAGGATCATACTTCACAGACCATGGTCGCTCCGGATCAAGAAAGGCAAGAGCAAATTATTGCGCAGTTTGAGGCATATGGAATTCAGGCGAAAATTCATTAAAACACCGAGGCGAGACATGAAAAAGATTACAAGACGGAGTTTTATTAAACAGAGTATTGCGGGATCAGCTGCCGTCATTGCTGCTCCAGTGTTCGCTGGCAAGGCCGCACAGTTAGAGATAGTTGAACTGGGAATAACCGGGATACAAACATCCTGCCTGGCCATGGGAACCGGAACGCACGGGGGAAGAAATGAATCCAATCAGACGCGTATGGGTCTGGATAATTTTGTTCGCATGGCAAAACACGCCTATGATTCCGGCATTCGTTTTTTCGAATCCGCAGATATGTACGGATCACACACATTCGTCCGTGAGGCACTCAAATATATCCCGCGTAAAGAGATAACCCTGATGACGAAAATCTGGGTGCGACCCAGACGACGGATGAAACCTCCGGACATCCCACGCTTCCTTGAAAGAGCCTGTGATGAACTGGGTACGGAAACCATCGATATTGTTATGCTGCACTGTCTCGAATCCGAGAACTGGGTTGAAGAATATAGTGAGCATTGCGAAAATCTGATTAAAGCAAAAGAAAAGGGTATCATCCGTGCTCATGGTGTTTCCTGTCACAGCCTGCCTGCTCTTAAAACCGCAGTCCAGACTGACTGGACCGATATTGTTCAGGCACGCATCAATCACACCGGCTTACATATGGATGGAGAACCAGAGGAGGTTGTCACGGTTCTGAAACAGGCCAGCAAAAATAAAAAAGGCGTGATCGGCATGAAGATATTCGGGCAGGGAGATATGCATACAGACACAGAACGTCAAAAATCCCTGGAATTTGTATATACACAAAACTGTGTGGATGCTATAACCATCGGATTCGAAGCAACATCACAAATTGATGATGCGATTGCACGAATTCAAAAGATTAGCGGGTAAATGGTTTAAATAGGTGAATGTTAAGGTTAATTGAAATCCTGAAGATTCTATCCAAGATGGAGGCCTTCCATGAAAGTGAAAGCTAAAATTGGATGTACGATTCTACTTTATTTATTTATTCTAGCGTGCGAACCGACTCGCCCTGATCCCTGGCAAGAGCTTGACATCCAAACAGTTGATCAACTCATTCCACACTTTGAAAATCCACCAACCTCATATCGCACGGCGCCTTTCTGGGTTTGGCACGACAGGGTGCAGAAAGAACGCATCGACCGGGATCTTACAGATTTAAAGGAACAGGGGTTCGGCGGCGTATTCATGCATCCCCGGTATGGAATCATCACGGAATACCTCTCGGATGAGTGGTTCGACCTCATTCAGCATGCTGTGAAGAAGACAAAATCACTCGGTATGCAGGCATGGATTTATGATGAGAATTCCTTCCCGAGTGGATTTGCGGGCGGTCATGTACCTGACCAAATGCCGGATTCTTATCAGCATGGCCAGGGACTCGTTCAGGAAAAATTCTCCACATTGCCAACGGATGTTGATGAGAAATTCTTTATTGTCCTTGAAAAATCCGAAAAAGGATTCAAGGTAGTTGCCGATCCAAAGCCTGGTCTAGAGGGAGACTTTCGCACTTTCTCCAAGGTGAGCTACGGGCAATCCAAATGGCATGCGGGTTTTTCCTATGTGGATCTTATATATCCCGGTGTAACTGAGAAATTTATTGATGTGACAATGACAGGATATGAAAAATCTATTGGCTCTGAATTCGGCAAGACAGTGCCGGGTGTTTTCACAGATGAGCCGAATATCGCCACACCCTCACGAGAATCGATTCGCTGGACACCGGATCTGTTCGATCGGTTTCAGGAGCGTTGGGGCTATGAACTGAAAGTAAACTTGCCATCTCTGTTCGCTGAGGTCGGACATTGGAAAAAGGTTCGTCATGATCATTACTGTCTGCTGCTTGAACTGTTTATTGAACGCTGGTCTAAACCCTGGTTCGAATACACGGAAGAGCACAACCTGAAATGGACTGGGCATTACTGGGAGCATGGCTGGCCGAGCCCGCATCATGGAGGGGATAATATGGCCATGTACGCATGGCATCAGGTGCCAGCGATTGACATGTTGTTCAATACCATGGACCAGAATGACACGCAATTCGGCAATATCCGCGCAGTGAAGGAACTGCGCAGTATCGCCAATCAAATGGGAAGAAAACGTACCCTGAGTGAAACCTACGGTGCTGCGGGATGGGAACTCCGTTTTGAAGATATGAAGCGGCTTGGGGATTGGGAATATGTCATGGGTGTGAACTTCATGAATCAGCACTTAACCTATATGACCTTGATCGGAGACCGCAAGCACGACTTTCCACAGTCGTTCAGTTATCATGATCCCTGGTGGCATTTGTACAAGCATCAGGCAGAGTATTTTGCGCGGTTGTCTGTGGCGATGGCTTCGGGTGAACAGAATAACCGAATACTTGTGATTGAACCGACTTCAACAACCTGGATGTATTATTCGCCGACACATACGAATAAAAAGCTCAATCAAATTGGTGATTCCTTTCACACGTTCCTGGCAGAGCTTGAAAACCATCAAATCGAATATGATCTGGGATGCGAAAATACCATTAAAAACCATGGCTCATCATCCGACGGAAAGTTAATCATCGGACAAAGGGCGTATGATTTTGTTCTGTTGCCTCCGGAGTATGAGGTCATGGAGTCTTGGACTGCTGACTTGCTTGCTACTTTTATAGAAACAGGCGGTAGGATATTATCGTTTTCAAACAAGCCGTTGATGCGGGCCGATGTCGATGGATTCAAAGCTGACCAAATGAAAGTACAGAAGGCTGTTTCCCTGTCGAAAGTGATTCACCAGCTGAGCGAATCCGATTTTAAGATAGCTGATCCACTTCGGATCAGCGGTCAGCTTTTTCATCACCGCCGTCGGTTTTCTGATGGTCAGCTCTTGTTTCTGGTCAATTCCAGTTTGGAGGAGGCATCCACAGCCTCCATCAGTATGGAGGGAGCTTCTGTGATCCAGCTGGATGCAATGACGGGAAAGGTGGCAGGGTATCCGGCGATAACGACACAGGGATCCGTGTCTTTCGAGATCAATATCCAACCTGCAGGAAGTTTGTTGTTGTTTGTATTCGAAACTGAAAAACAGTTCCCAATCCCGGACAAGCCCAAATCCGATAAGATCATCCCTTCTGATCCATCGGAGATTGAGCGGGTGGAACCCAATGTGCAAACGCTTGATTATTGTGATTTGTCGCTGGCAGATACGATGCATCAAGATATCTATTTTTATTCGGGCGGATTTAAAATCTGGCAGGCGCATGGGTATCCGGATAATCCCTGGGTGTCGTCTTCGCAGTTTAAGACCGAGTGGGTCGATGCAGACACATTCGCTGAAGGCACCGGATTTACGGCTCGTTTTCCTTTTATGGTTGAAGAGGCTGTGGATTTTTCCTCCCTGCAGGCTGTGGTGGAACAACCCTGGCGCTGGACCGTTTCGGTGAATGGTAATGAAATCCAGCCTGTAGAAGGCGAGTGGTGGCTAGATGAAGATTTTGGCGTGTTTAATATTGGCCCAATCATCCGGCCCGGTGAGAATGATGTGACGATTGCAGTGACTCCCATGTCGATATTTGCGGAGATTGAACCGGTCTACATTATTGGTAACTTCAGTCTCAAGTCCGGGGATAGAGGGTGGATAATGGTTCCTGCTGCATTGAAGCAGCAGTTTGGTGCATGGAAGGACCAGGGATTACCGTTCTATAGCGATGGCGTAGCCTATAAAAAAACTGTCCGGATTTTAAAAGATCAAAAGGTTAAGGTCAAACTGGGTAAATGGTCGGGATCAGCCGTGGAAGTCCGTGTCAATGGTGAGTATGGTGGATTTATCGGGTGGCAGCCTTATGAGCTTGATATTTCCGATAGGATTCAGACTGGAACCAATCGGATTGAGGTGATTGTCTATGGATCACTCAAGAATGTACTAGGTCCGCACCATCATGTCCGGCGTCGCGGGATAGTCACTCCATGGAGCTTTAAATATGCACCTGATGTCCAGCCTGCCGGAGCTGAATATGACCTGGATGGATACGGGCTGTTTGAGGATTTTGAGGTGATTGCATTTTAAAATTTCTCCAGAGTGACTTTTTGGTGAACAGGGTTGCTTAAAAACAGAAGTGTTAGAAAGATTTGATAAAACCTATGAGGTGGAATCATGTTATGCATTAAGAATGGAACAATACTCGGCTCCTTTATTTTTATAATGGCTTTTGCATTATTTCTGCTCATGGCATGTGAAGAAAATCCAACCGAACCTGATCCTGAATATCCGGATGTGACACGGGAAGAGAAAATTCCGGATGACGCGGTCAAAATGACCCCAGAGACGGATGTGTATCCCCCTGTTTTACATCTGGATGCATGGGAAAATCCTGTTCCCTTGCCTGGCCCTGTGAATACGGCGGGTGGGGAAGATTCGCCTTTTATCCCCGTAGATAGGGATGAGTTTTATTTTTTCTTTACCCCGGACGTGAGTGTGCCAGCAGAACAGCAGGTAGGTGATGATGTGACCGGGATCTATATGTCCAAATATGAAGAGGGAAACTGGCAGGAGCCTGAACGGATCTGGTTGCAGGATCCGGGGAAATTGTCTTTGGACGGTGCTGAGTTCATTCAGGGCAATGAAATGTTGTTTGTCTCCGCCAGAGAAGGGTATACTGGATTGCACTGGTTTAGCGCGGATTATGTGGATGGGGCATGGACGAACTGGCAGAAAGCGGATTTTAATTCTGATTATGAAGTGGGCGAATTACATATTCATGAAAATGAGTTGTACTATCACTCCGCTAAGGCAGGGGGTAAGGGTCAGTATGATATTTGGAAGTTGACAAAGGTGAATGGTGCCTGGCAAAATCCTGTACTTGTAGAAATTTTAAACTCAACCGAGACTGATGGTTGGCCCTATGTGACTCCGGATGGCAGTGAATTGTGGTTTACCAGAACCTATCTCGGTTCTCCGGCAGTGTATCGGTCCATTAAATCAGAGGGTGAATGGCAAGAACCGGAATTGGTGCTTTCCCAGTTTGCTGGCGAACCTACGATGGACAAGTTTGGAAATCTCTATTTTGTACATCATTATTTTATTGACGGTGTGATGATTGAGGCAGATATTTATGTGTGTTATAAGAAGTGAGAATCTGAATAAATAAGTCCCCGGCATCCCGCAAAGGCGGGATGCCGGGGACTTGAGTTTCAATTTAATCTAAAATCATGGATAGGCCGATGCGGCCGCGATCAGCATCCACTTTCGTAATCTTCACTTCCACGATATCACCAACCTTAACAATGTCCAGCGGATTCTTGACGAACTTTTTAGCCATTTGGCTGAGATGCACGAGACCATCCTGTTTGACGCCGATATCTACGAACGCGCCAAAATCCACGACATTACGAACCGTGCCTTTGAGGATCATGCCTTCGTGTAGATCCTTCATTGAGAGTACGTCGCTTCGGAGTACTGCTTCGGGCATGCCATCCCGCGGATCACGATTGGGTTTTTCCAAACTGTCCATAATATCTACGAGCGTTTCAGTGCCACATCCACAAATCTCCGCCAATTGATCCATCGGTGTTTTCGACTCTTTATTTTTGAGTTTGAGGAGAGACCCATTGGCCTTGACATCCGATACGGATAATTTGAAATGATCCAATAATTTCTGCGCGGCATCGTACGATTCAGGATGCACAGCCGTGGTATCGAAAAAGGTGTCACTTTCGGGAATCCGCAAAAATCCGGCAGACTGGACAAAGCTGTTGTCTCCCAACCCCTTCACATCCTTCAGATCTGTACGATGCGAGAAGCGTCCCTTTTCCTCCCTTAATTTCACGATATTCTCCGCCACACGATTGTTGATGCCCGCTACATATTTCAGAAGCGATACGGAGGCCGTATTCAGATCCACGCCTACGACATTCACGCATGACTCCACAACCTGATCCAGTGAATCCGATAGTTGGATCTGATCCACATCATGCTGGTAAAGCCCCACGCCAATCGACTTGGGATCAATTTTCACCAGCTCCGAGAGCGGATCCATCAATCGCCGCGCAATCGAGATGTTGCCTCGCATGGATGCATCCAATTCAGGAAACTCCTGCTTGGCCACCGGTGAGGCGGAATAAACGGACGCGCCGGCTTCGTTTACGATGGTATAGAAAATATCGCGGTTCAATTCTTTGATGGTTTCCGCAACCAGTTGCTCTGTCTCGCGGCTGGCGGTTCCGTTCCCAATTGCGATCACATGCACGCCGAATTCATCCACGTACTCTTTGATGACCGATTTGGCTTCGTCCCATTTTTTCTGGGGTGGATGTGGATAGATTGTTGTGCCCTTCAAATATTTTCCCGTGGAGTCAATCACGGCCACCTTGCTGCCTGATCGAAAGCCGGGATCAATGCCCATGATAATTTTATCTTTCATGGGTTGGGAGAGCAGCAGTGCCTTTAGGTTTCGCGCGAATACTTCGATGGCGTGCTGATCCGCACGTTCTGTGAGCGCTTTGCGAATCTCGCGCTGAATGGCGGGGGAGATGAGACGGTTGTACGCATCCTTGGCCGCAGCTTCGAGATCCTCCACAAAAATAGATTTTGGATTGGTGATGTAGGCACTTTCGATGCGCTTGACCATGTCGTCCTCAACCACATCGACCCAGGCGCGGAGCGCTCCTTCACGTTCACCTCGGTTGATGGCGAGAATCCGATACGGCGGAATGGTTTTGACTTTCTCGGTAAACTCCTTATACATCTCAAATCCATTTTGAGCCAATTCCTCATCCATCGCTACGGAGTTGAAAAATCCTTTTTCCGTGGATAAAAACCGGATGGTCTTTCTCACATCGGCATCATCTGACATGGTCTCCGCGACAATATCTCGCGCGCCGGCGAGAGCGTCCTCCGCGTTTGCCACTTCCTTTTCTTCATCCACATATTCCGAAGCGATTGCGAGCCGATCTCCCTCCAGAGTCTCTTGTTTTAACATGAGATCGGCAAGGCGCTCCAGCCCTTTTTCTTTGGCGATGGTCGCGCG
>JABMRT010000217.1 GCA_013202295.1 Candidatus Zhuqueibacterota bacterium | reverse complement strand
TCCACCACCCCATCAATCTCCCCCAATTCTTCCTTCAGCATCTCCCTCACCATCCCGCGCAGCTTGCCGATGCTGCGAATACTGCCCGGACCGCCGTTGTCGATCCACTACCCCAAAATCCTTATCTTTCATCAGTCCTGCTTTTTATTATTTCAATTTCATTTTGAAACTCAGTAAATAGAAAATCATGTATTTCTTTTAATAGCATTACTTCTTTTCTATTATATAATCGACCTCCATGCACAAATGTAAATGATTCATCGCTAATTGAATTAATTATTTTTTCCAGATTGTTTAAGAAGTTATTTATAATTACATAAAATTCACTCGCATTACTCCTTGGTGAAATTCCCCAAAAAGTACATGCATCATGAAATGTAATTTTTGAATATTCTTCATTTTTATACTTCTCAAATACTTTATGACTGGTTAATCTTTTAATATCGTCTATAAATTCTCTCGGTAAATCTGATTTTTTCTTTTCTTGTTTTAAATCTTTACTAAGTAAACACTCTGCATAATCACTACCTAAATCGGTAAGCTTGTACATTTTTTTGCCAATTTTTTTTAGGAATCCCTTTTTCCTTATTGCCCCAGATCCCATAATTACAGAATATACCTTATTAGAGTCAGGATATCGAAGTTTTCCTTTTTTATCGGAAAAACCTGCTAAACCAAATGTATTTGGGAAATTTTTCCAAGCTTCAACAACAAGAGCCTCTGATGAAAATGAGTCATGTGCAATATTATTTAACTTATAGGCAGAAATTATTATTTTGTCGACAATACTTAAGTGTTTAATTTTATCACACATTTGGTAATTCTCCATTTGAAATGAAATTAAATAGTGAGGATTTTGCATTTTGTTGGATTTCTGCAACACTATCACCCCATCGAAGAATCCAATCATTGACTGTGATTTCTTCTTTAGAATATGGTCCATTTACTAAAGAAATCTGAACCATTATATCGATATATCTTTCTAAGTGATACATTCTCCATTCACGTGACTCAAATCCATAACCTAAATTAACATCCAAATACATTTGTGCAAAAGGTGAAGAACTATTTATCCACCATATATTTCTATCAGCATCAATTGGTCTTTGATAAGCTGGCGGATATTCTGAAGGAAATTTTACGGGTTCATCTGTTTCAGGATCATTTTGAAATTCTGATATAAGAACTCTCGGATAGCCACTACCTTTATTCTTTCCACTCCCCTTACCAGTACCTGATAAAACAGTTACCTTTGCAGGAGATAAAGCCAAACAGTTATCATCACCTGCGATAATCTCTGTCTCACCTTCAGAAAAACCATATATTAAACCAGATGCACTAACGCGAGCAATATTTGGATTACTCTCAGTCCAAACTAGATAAATATCTGAGGTTTTACTTCCGTCAGACAGTAGACAAATCGCATCAAATTTATTTCTACTACCCGCTACCATTTCGATTTTATTTGGTACTACATCAATTTTATTAATTCTTACAACTTCAATTAATACTTTATTCGATTCAATCTTTCCATCTAATGTCTCAGCATTAATAAATGTCTTCCCATAGCTAAAAGTATTAATAATCATTAAATCTTCGTCAACCATAGCTACATTTGTGTCATTACTTATCCATCTGTATGGAGTTTGTCTTATCCTATTGCCAATTTTATCATAAAACATCAATTTAGGTCGAAATGATACTCCAATTCCCGCTTTTGAATGAGAAATTGTTAATTCAATTTTAGAAGAAATCCCAGAAGGAAGAGAACTTCTACTATTAACTGATGATTCATCTCCTCCTCCCCATAGCCCTTTCATATATTTATCTAAAAACTTGTTTTTCCATTTATCAAGTACTTCATTCATTTTTGTAAGTGCATTTTTTTCTTTCTGATTATATTTCCTGCTATCTTTCTGTTCAAATTCGTTGGCGTATTTTTGAATTTCTTGAGACAAGAACATTTTTATTGCATTAGTAAGTGGACTTGCTACAAGAAGTCCTCTATCATTTTGTTTATACATTTCTAATGAATTGCAATTGCATTCGCCATATATTTGATCTCTATAGATTGATTGAATATCTAAGTCAATAATAGGGATAAATCCAATATATTCATTACGAGATTTAAAAATTATATTGTGTCTTCCTTTCTTTTTCCATCTCATGCTAACATTAGAGGTTTTTAGATTTATTATCCCATGTTCTTTATTCATATCATCTACAGTTTTAACTTCATTACCAGAAATCGGATCAATTAGAATTTCAGGAATATTAATAACTCTATTTTCTTCAGAGCCCGGAATTGGATCTATTTTCGGAAGTGATAATGGTTCGCTTGATACTAGCTTTCCATTAACAACAAAATAAATTTGACATAACTCAATCGTCCGAATCATTTGAGGGTGTTCTTGAATACTCTCCATTAAATGTTCAGTTTGTATTTTCCCTTTATAGCCTCTTGGCCCTGATCCGTGAATAATAGTAAATCCAGAAGAATTATTTATTGTATCAGTTGTACTTTGTGGAAAATTATTAATTGAAAATTTTAAAGGAGATAATACATTGTTTAATTCACTTTTATAATCCACGACTTGAACGTTTTTTCCAGTTTTCCTGTTTGGAATATATCCAAATTTAACTGAACCTGATTCAACTCCGTATCTGTTCCCCAATTGATTTTTTACTGTGTAGATATATGAATACTCCTCAAACATTTGAGTCATATAGCACTTCCCACCGTTGCCATGTCCTCCCTGTATTGAAGATTTATTGATACCGCGAGATGCTGCCTCTGGGTCCGCCCATATCCTAAAATTATCTTCAATTGCATCACTTGTCATTCCAACAAAATCCAAACATGATATTGATGGCTTAATATCCTTATGCCCGTTTTGAAAGAACACAATAATTTTTCTATGTTGTTCAGGAATATCATTTCGTAAATAAGCATCAGATGAATTTTTCAACCATTCTGGAAGACCATTTTCATGAGATTGAAATGCTTTACATATTAATTTAATTGCTCCTTCTTCATGAACTTTAATATCATTGTCAGGTGTATATCTGAAACTCATACATTCCTCCTGTGATATTTCATTGGCTGTTTTATAATTAATTGGTCTGATCTTTTGTTTTTTATTACCATTAGCAATGCTTTATGGACAAATAACAACTTATTAAGCACAAACCCTCATCTTTTGACTTTGATCTAACTTAATTCATTTCACCATAAGTGCAAATTAATTTTTATCCCAGCCTCCCGGAGGCTGGGTTTCTTACTGATTCAGTTACTTTTAATAAAATAACGTTCCTCCAGGTACTCCCGGTCATAATTCCGTACATCCATGTGAATCCAGGTGGGAGCGATATTCGATGGCTCCAGGGCTTTACGGTTGGCGGCGCCCCAGCCAATTTGGAAATTCGCGAATGCCACCATTCTGCCGCGAAATTCATCACAACGGCTCCGGTCGTCCCGCTTATC
>JABMRT010000216.1 GCA_013202295.1 Candidatus Zhuqueibacterota bacterium | reverse complement strand
TGCTAAATCATTTTTAAAATATAACATCAAAATACAATATTAGCAAATTCTATACCGCTGTAATACAATTTAATAATATGGCTGGATGATCCAATTGGTTATTATTTGGAGATGAGCTTTCCGAAATAATCTTCGATTTCATCAGTCATTCGATCAATCGTAAACCGCTTCCCAACCGTCTGTTGACCATTTCGACCTATTTGATCTCGGAGAGATTTATCACTTAATAAGCGCAGAATCATTTCTTTGAGTGCAGAAGGATCATTGACAGGAACAAGAAATCCGTCATGCCTATGAGTTACAATTTCGGGCATATTGCTGATTTGGGTAGTAATAACAGGCGTTCCCGCAGCCATGGCTTCGATGAGAACAATGCCGAATCCTTCCCAGAGTGAAGGAAGCACCAACACATCGATGCCTTTCATGATTTCGTGAATATCATCTCTGAATCCGACAAAGGTCACATTCTCCCGAAATGATCGGGATTGTTCACGCAAAGATGTTTCCAGTTGGCCTTCGCCTGCCAGGAGGAGATGAGCGTTCTGAGTTTCTTTCAACACCAGTTTGAAAGCAGCCATCAAATTAGGGACGCCCTTACGCTCGTCGAGCAAACCGACAAATCCGATCAAAAAACGATCCTTCGGAATATTAAAGGATTCACGCAAATCGATTTCGGGAGGTGATTGAAACGGACGAACATCGATCCCGTTATAGATCACTCGTATTTTTTCGGGATCAAGCCAGGGCGCGTTTTTAAGCAATGTCTGTTTTGTGGATTGTGAATTCGCGATAATGCCATCCGCAATTGAGCAATAACTCCAGCGATACACCAACGTGTTTTTTAACGGATAGTCACTCCCCCGGCGCGGGACAATGGCTTTCACACCCGCGAAACGCGCGGCCAATCCACCGAGCCGAAGTTCTTTATCCATGTTGGTACAGACAACTTCTGCGCGAAATCGTCGGAGTATTTGCATAATCCTGAAAATGATGTATGGATCAAAATCACCACGCATACGAATGGTGTGAACCGTAAATCCGGCATTCTTAGCACGGATTTCAAGCGGCACATTCGGTCGGCAAATCAGACAAACTTTATGCCCCCGCTCAGAGAGTGCATGCATAGCACGGAGCAACCAGATTTCACCACCCCCAAACATTTGAATGGAATTAATAAAAACGATGCGCATTTACATTCTCTAAATCATGAATAAGTTGTAAGGAATATAAACAATGAATTAATATAAAAAAAGGGGCTATTGAATCAGCCCCTTTTAAAAAATGTAACTTTAGATTATTTACATGGTTTGGGCGAGATAATGATCATAAAGCTTTAACACAGCCGGGATATATTCTCGCGTCTCTTTCCAGAGCAATGTATCATCTTTGCCACTCGCAAGCCAGATCGAAGCATGCCGTTCACCCGCATTGTAAGCTGCAAGCGCTCCATCCAGCCCATATTGTTTGATCAACGCTGAAAGAAGACGAGTGCCCATGCGAATATTGTATGTGGGATTAAATAAAACCTCATCAGGCTTCGTCCAAGAAATTCCCTCGTATTCAGCCAGAAACATTCCTGTCACAGGCATGATCTGCATCAATCCCATTGCTCCAGCAGGGGAAATCACCTCTGGATTCCAGGTGTTCGCAGACTCATGGGTGATAACCGCACAAATTAAATCCACATCAAGATTACTGAAGCGGATGGACATTTCATATATTTCGCTCGCAATATCATACACTTCCATTGAGGATAATTCTGAATTATGATCTTGACCAATCTCCATTATTTTTTGCAGTTTACTCTGACGAATACTGTCTGTATTCATAGCTGAACGAAGATCGACCAGTTCACGGTCCATTTTTTCCATGCGCTGAGTAGACTGCCGATACAGCATGTATATCCCGGCACTTCCCGCAACAGCAAGAAACACAATGAGCGAGACGCTAAAATAAATCCATAATTTACCTAGGATTTGCTTTTCAGATCGGATTGGCTTTTTCTGTACTCGATTTTTGGATTGCTTATCCACATATCCCCCTTTAGCATATTCTGATTTATAGGATCAGCAATTTACGCCTGATCAAATAAAATGTTCCCTAAAACGACGAGATTTTATTTTTGCAAATATTATACCAGGATAAAGAAGAAAACCTTATGAAGGGTCTGATTTCTTATGATTTAAGGTCAGACTCATCTTTGGCAGGAAGAAAAGACCTACAATAGTGGGAATGACAATATTGATTACAAAAAGTAATAATGCACTGTTAAAGGCTGTGACTTTATCGACTTGAAATCGAAGGAAAAAGAAAATTGAAGCTCCCTCACGAACACCTAAATCCGCGAATGAAACAGGAATTAACGTCTTCGTGAACATGGTAGAGGTTGTTGCAGTCAGGGCGGTTGTGAAAGCAATCTGTTGAAAAGCAAAGGCCAGCAAACAAAATTGCAGAATGTACACGCCATAGAAAAACCATGAATACACTGTAAAGTGAATCGCCTCTGTTTTCTTTATTCGATCCATACATTCGATGATTTGCTTCAGTTTATCACGAGCGGGCAGCATGACAGACAAGTGATACAAAAATGATCTGAGCGGAAAGGGATTCACCATTAGAATTGTACCGAAGATTGTAATCAATAACCCGATTAAAACAAGCGGCATCATCAGAAATAAATTATAACGAAAGTAATAACTGACCAGGGCGATTAATCCCCAGGACCCGCCAATAAAAATGGTAAGGAAGGCATAAATCTTATCGATCAGTACCATACCCATGCCTTGCATCCGGTCAATGGATTGCAGAAAAAATGGGCGCCCGAATTCACCGAGACGGCCCGGCGTAACAAATCCAACGGCCACACCTCCAAAAAAGGATTGTATGGATTCTATGGGCCGGATATCCTGTTGAATCAGTTTAAGCAGAAAATGCCAGCGATACCACTGGATAAACATATTGGGTATCAGCAGTAATCCGGCGATAATGATATAAACCGGATATTGGGGATTTTTAAACGCGTTGAGGATTTCCCGTGAATTCACGTTCCGTACAAGGACGCCCATTACCAGAAGAGCGATGGCCAATTTAATCAGCCAGAGAATTCTCTTCTGCGTAAATATTTTAGAAACAGTATTCATCGATGATTTAAATCCCGAACCAAATTTAAGTAAAACAGTAGAAAAGGAGCTTGACCCTCGGGCACAAGCTCCTCTTCAGTAGTCGGGGCGGAGAGATTTGAACTCTCGGCCTCATCGTCCCGAACGATGCGCGCTAACCGGGCTGCGCTACGCCCCGAGTTTCATAATACCCATAAATCCGATCACTCCCATACAGGCCAGAGTGACCACAACACCCGCAAGCAGGATCCCGAGGACAATGCAGGGAATCGCAAAACGGTTCGGAATACCAAACAGAAATGCCGCCACAGAACCTGTCCAGGCGCCGGTGACTGGCAAAGGAATACCCACAAACAGAATCAGTCCAAGCGCCTTGTACTTTTCAATCATTTTGCCGCGTTTCCGGGTGCGTTCAAAAAGCCAATTAAAAAACCTGTCAAAAACACTAAAACGTCTCAACCAATTCGAAACCGGCTCAAGCAACAGCAAAATGGGAATCACGGGAATGAAGTTGCCGATCACAGAAAACAGAAAAGCTGTCTGCCATGATAATCCACCCCCGATTGGTGGATTTGCCAATGCCCAAGGTATGGCCCCGCGTAATTCAGCAATCGGCAGCATGGCGATAAACAGGGTAATAACTTCCGCAGGAAAACTTTGAAGAAAGTGTGAAATATGTTCGATCACGTTTAATTTCTCTTATTTTTTCTGAATGAGTCTCTGCAAGATTAATCGGCAAAACCGAATCGTATCCGGAATGCGGCGAATGTGACTGTTATTACCGTGATAAGTCGTGGTTACCGGACAATGGCTTACCTGATATCTGCTGCTCAGTGTTTTGATCAGCATCTCAGTCTCAACTTCAAATCGCTTTGAGTTGATTTCGAGCGATCGCAACACGGTTGTACGATACATGCGATATCCGCATTGGCTGTCCGGAACCTCATGGCCCGTGACTTTTGAGACGATCCACGAAGTCAGGCTGTTGGATAGAATACGATCAATCGGCATGACTCCGATCCGGAACTGCCGGTAGCCAAAAACAGCATCCGATCCAGTCTTTTCAAGGGTTTGCATAAAGAGCGGAATCTCGGCCGGATCATGCTGGCCATCGCCATCCAGTGTGATCAGCGCATCCAGATCATCCTGCAGGGCACGTTGGATTCCAGCACGCATGGCCACGCCCTTTCCCCGATTCCGATCCAGAGTAATCGTTTTTACACTGGATTTCTGAAGGATTGCCTTTGTCTCATCCGTGGAACCGTCATCCACAACATAAATATATTGCTGCGGAATAAAATCTTGCGTTTTTGAAAGAACAGTGTGGAGTGTTTCGCCCACATTATAAGCAGGAATAATCACTCCGCATTTCATATCGGACCTCTTCGATCCTGAATCATAAATTGCCTATCGTGAACAGCCCTCGCACAGATTTATCGGAAAGCCGAATTTACATCATCCCTTTTGGTTGATCTGATTTTCTTTGCTGCATTTCTTTAAAAAGAGCATTTTAAAATCACGACGCATATTGAACAGTGCTAAGTATAATACAATCCCTTTTAAGATGCAATATTTTTTTGATGGCTTTGTCATCCTTTGCACAAAAAGTACAGGTTGATTCTGGAGATTAAATGGGAATTAAACATAGAAACTGAAAGTTAGTTTCCCCTATATTTTTAAAACAATGCTTCTCACTCCCAGGCACAAAAATCGCAGTACCGGATTTTACCGGTACATCCTGCCCTTCTCTCCAGACTGTTCCCTTGCCATCAAGGATATAAACCTGATGCTCCCATTCATGGGTATGCAAAGGAGTTTGCCCGCCCGGTTGAATTTCAAATAGACGCATGGCGAACTTGTCAGCGCCATCGTCCTTACCGATGAGCCATCGAATAGCCGTACCTGTTGCGCCCTCGTGTTGGACGGGTGTGGCTTCAATTTCGGAATAATGTGCGACTTTCATGAAACGCCTCCCTCTTTCATTTTTAATGCGTCAATCACTTTACGATCCGCTCCGGGAAATGCAAAATCGTCAAGTTCGTTCGGACGAATCCAGCGGAAATCATCACAATCATGCGGCACAATATCTCCGGACAAAAACCGACATTCGAACACATGAAGAGTGATCTTGAAATGTGTGTATGCGTGTTTAACAGAGATAAGCGGATGAACCACTTCAATCTTTATTTCCAGTTCTTCACGGATCTCCCGTTTTATACATTCTTCAAGAGACTCCCCATCCTCCAACTTGCCCCCGGGAAATTCCCACAGCCCCCCCAACAATCCCTTTGGCGGACGAAGTGTAATCAGGAATCGATCTGCTTTCCAGATGACCCCCGCAGTCACATCGAGATGCGGAATTGGGTTTCTGGGTGTTCGGACAGGCAAATCCTGTTGAATGCCAATTCTGGTGGCTTCACAATGTTTCTGGACAGGACAAATTTCACATCGTGGATTTTTCGGTGTGCAGACCAATGCACCCAACTCCATCATGGCCTCGTTAAAATCACGGATGCGTGATTTGGGCAGCATATCTTCCGTTAACTGCCACAATCTTTTTTGGGTGGAAGAACGATCCACATTGTCTGTGATGTGAAATAACCGGCTCAACATACGGATGACATTGCCATCCAGCACAGGCGCGGGCTGATCAAACGCGATACTCAGAATGGCTCCGGCCGTATATCGGCCGATCCCTGGGAGAGAAAGCAACTCTTCCAAAGTATGAGGAATTTGTGCGTTAAAGCATTGGACAATTATTTTGGCAGCTTTATGAAGATTCCTCGCACGGGAATAGTATCCAAGTCCTTCCCATGCTTTCATCACCTGACCGCTGTCAGCCATTGATAAAGATTGGATAGTGGGAAACGCTTGAATAAATCGATTATAATAGGATTCGACTGTCTTTACCTGTGTTTGCTGCAGCATGATCTCCGAGACCCATATTTTATAGGGATTGCGGGTTTCGCGCCACGGCATTTCGCGCTTGTTTTCATCAAACCATTTCAACAATCTGAATTGTATGGCTTTTTTTGTGTCTGGATGAATTCTCATGAATCCCGGAGTAATTCTATAGTAAAGTAAGCCAATATAAGGAGAAAGCCGCTGTTTTACAACAGCGGCTTAAAAAGAGGAGCGAAACTGAGAAATGTTATATACATCTTCAAATATGGCAAGTATTGGACCAGCTGGAAAAGGCGCACTATTACTTATAATTTTTTAAAATGTTAGAAAAGTTTATCATATAATAATACGGATAAGGTTTAGGTAATTTATTCCCCAATGGGTGGATCATTCTTCCATCAAAACATAAAAAAAACCTTCAAGGTTTTGATAACCTTGAAGGTTTGAATTGAATTTATTTTTGGTCTATACTAGAAAATCTTCATGCACATCCTTCAACCGGGCAATATCCATGATTTTACTCCGGACATTGTATCCCATTGTACATCGGACGTCACATGATCCACAATCATCACACGAAGAAGCGTTCAGATTTGCCTGGATTAGTGTTTCTTTGGCATTTGAAAGATTCCGGTATCCATACGCGTACATATGACTGCGCATGAGTGTGGGGATATCCAGTCCTTTCTTGCATTGGGATACACATGTGCCACACTGTTGGCAATAAGGTGAATTTGGATCATTGAAACTCAGTTTTAAATCGGCCTTTTCCTTGTCAGACAATGACAAATCTTCCATCACTGAAACATCGCTTGTGATCTGTTCATATGTTGTGATTCCGGGTACGGTTGTGTGGATGTTGGAATTCTGCAGCACCCACTTAAGGGATGCCTTGGAATTAATCGGTTGTGTGCGTTCCTTATCCCAAAATGCACCTGCCATGGTCTTCATGGCAATGATCCCCAAACCGGCATCCGCAGCGTATGCCACCGCTTCCTGGATTTCCTTGTAATTCTGTCTGCGGAAGTTATAGGCTGTCATGATCACATCATAGATTTTGGTATCAGCTGCTGCCCGGATTGCTTCTGGTTCCCAGCTGTGGGTAGCAATGCCCAGAAATCGCGCCTTGCCCTGCTTCTTAATCTGTTCCATGCCTTTGAGAAGGGGTTCAAAAAACACGGATTCTTTCTTGGCCGCGAACGGAAGCAGTAAGATATCCACATATTCCACGCCAAGGCGCTCCAAACTGGCTTCAAGTTTGGGTGCCATCGACTCCATTTTTGAAGCATCCGTGAATAGGCCGTTTTTGTGATCCACACCATCAGGCAGTACGCTGGTCATAATCACAACAGAATCCCTGTCTCGATCCTTCATAATCTGACCTAGCATGCGTTCATTGTTCCCGTCACCGTAATAGGGCGATGTGGCCAGCAGTTTAATTCCAGAGTCCAGGGCAGCCTTGACCAGACCGGGATCATTCGTATCTCCTGTACCCATGCTGATAACGGGTAGCTTTAATCCGGTTTTACCCAACGTGCGATAAACCAGTTTCTGAACTTTGGATTTGGAGTCATCAGCCATTAATCCCGTGCTGGATAATGCGGCTGCTCCCGCAATCCCGGCCAGGCCCGTTTTAAAAAAATCTCTTCTGTTTTGTCTGCTATGTGTCATATCCTCTTCTCCCCAGTGAATTAATACATCCCATAGTTTCTCGCAGTCTCAACCATGGCAAACAGGTTTTCATCCGGGGTGTCGCGGCCGCATTGATCGCCTGTGGACAGAATAAACCGCCCTCCCTCCACTCCGTCATCAATTGCCTGTTTTGACGCTTGAATCACATCTTCTGTTGACCCGTTCAGCATCACATCCACGGTGTGGAGATTGCCTTTGAGAACAATCTTATCACCAAAGCGTTTCTTCAAATCAGCGAGGTCGGAGTCTCCCATAGGCGGAATTTCGAGTGGATCAATTATCGTCAGATCTGTCTCTTCAGCCATGATTTGAACCAATGCGGTTTCCGGTCCGCAGGAATGCAAATGCGTGGGCAATCCAGCCTGCGCTGCCAACTCAATCCCTCGTTTCACAGCCGGGAAAGCCAGCCGTCTGAAAATATCTATATTCTGATACACCAATGTACCTGAACCGCCTACACAGAGAAAGTCGGGCTTTACCGACAGGGACATGATCCGCTCAAACCGCTCCTCCACTGCATCCACACGCTCCTGTGCCCATTGCTCATGTTTCTCAGGATGCATCAAGTATTCATAAATCTGATCGGTATTACACAACGCGCAGGAATTGGTCACCCACACTCCCACCAATCCCTGATCCCCCATCAGCTTCTTGACACGCGCAAGTCCCTCAGGGCCACGATCTGCAAATTGGACATTTTCAAGCGGCTCCCACCGTTCAGGTTTTAGTGGAAGATGGATGGCCTCGGGTTTCACATTCTCAGTTGGTGGATCCGAAACGTAATACACATCCACCTTTTCGCGCCAGACACGCTTGCTGTTTTCAATACGGGACTTTTGCACTACAATCCGCTCGGCGCTGCGGAAAACAATGAAGGATTCCCATTCTGCTTCCTGCACAACTTCTTCTGGGAATGTCAGCGGAAAGTATCCATCCATCATGGAATCAATATCAAAGAACTTTGCGGCTTCCATGTACGCTTCCCAGATGGGAGGATCATTGTACAGATACAATTGCCAGAAAGGCTTGCCTGTGCGCCGGGCCGGAATCATGTTCGAAAAATCAGGGGCCACTGGCACGCAATCCGGGATTTCGCCTTTCAGGACAATTTGGAGTCTTTCACGCGATGTCATGACGATCCTTACCGGACAAGTTGAATTTTCCGGCTTTGGGTGCGCGTCCCCTGCTCCATTTTCAGAATGTAAATCCCGCTAGCTACTGGCATGTTGCTCTCGTCACGCCCTGTCCATTTGATCATCTGGCGTTGATTCGGTGAAACCTCGGCGGAAAACAAGGTTGTAATCCTTTCTCCTAGTAAATTATACACTGCCAGACTCAAGTGTCCAGATTCATTTGAGGAAAAATACACAACGGTTTCAGGATTAAACGGATTGGGGAAATTATAGCTCAGTTCAAACATGTCAGGAACTGTTGGAAACGATTCAAATTCGACTGCTGTATCAATAGCGTAAAGTGCAAGTGTGTCTGATAATACATTCGCCCCATCAAGATAATCAACGATATAATATGAAGTCGAGTCTCCCATTCGAATCGAGGCACGATAGGAAGCATAATGCGGTTCCTTGTATCCTGTAAACCGGCCAAAACCTTCTCCGCTGTTCCGATACATTTTCAACCGTTCACCCCGATCATTCACTGGAGCGAAATGGATATAAAAATAACTCCATTTACTCGTCTGTCTGTCTAAGATCGCGGTCATGCCATGCGCGTGATGATGGCCTGTATAACGCAGCACCTTGAATTCGCTGATATGGATTATGGAATCCGGTTGTGTGGAACCGGTGATTGTAAGGCGGACATAACGCACATCCTGTGCTGGAATGGTATCTGCGAGAATCATCTGCATTGAATCCGGCCGTGCGGATTGATCCACAAGCAGCGCCCAGTCTGTGGAGTCCAGAGATCCTTCAATGGTGTATTGCAGTCCGGCATCCGGGGATTGCGGCACATGAATCACGAATGCATCTGTGGAGTCGGCTTCGCCCAGATCGACCACCGCAGTGGAGGGCTGCCCGATAAACTGCCAGGCAGTCAGAGGTTTGCCATCCGTGAGATTGGCCGCGGTATCGCCTATGTCATTGTCCACACAGACCGGTTTATCTTTCGCCAGATTGATGTCGCGAATTTCCTGGATCTGCCCGCCAACCAGAGTGTCATATAAAATCTTCGCCATCATCTCTTCGCCTTCTACCGAGGGATGAATTTTATCCGGGAACAGATCTTCACGATCGATAAAGGGTGTACGAAAATCCAGCCGCTTTAGAGCTTTATCCACGATCACCTGTTCAATGATTGGACTAATCTCATTCACGATCACCGAATCACGAATATTCCAAACCACGGCAAAAGCTGGAGGCGGTATGACGGCCCAGATCTCAGGAGGATTCGGCCCCAATGAAAAGGTATCGACCATAGATACATAATCATCGTAATACTCATCTCCGTACACATCCCAGTTATAGGGTTTGCTGTCATTGGTTCCGAGAAAAATGAAGAGAATGTCCGCATCAAAATCTAGCGCATCCTGGAACAATTGTTCATCCCAGATGGGGAAATCGCCGTTTTTCAACATTGTACGGCCTGATACACCAAAATTGCCGACTTCATAGTCCTCACCGAGAAACAAAGCCAGCTGTGCGGGGTAACAGTCAGCCGGGCTGGTTCCCGAAGTGATACTGTTGCCCACGAACCCAACTTTGATCGGGGGCTGCGCCTGAACACCTATCGAGAGAATGAGGAGTATGGCAATCAGGGCCAATTTGATTTTCGACATGGTTCTGCTCCTTTTCTATACCTGTTGGAAAATAATTGACAGGATCTTAAATTCATTTTAAAAGTAACAAACTGTAATTTAAAGGACAATGGATATTTAACGGATATGGATTTTTTATGTGTCATCCCTATCCCGAACGGACGGGATTAACGTTCCAATGCCGAACAGGGCTACGAGACAAATGGCTATCACCAGCAAATCACATATCTGATCAATTATAATTTTGGAAACAAGAACATATATTATTATCTTCATTTACTTAAACAAGCGAGTAGATTTTTCAAATAATACGCCATTTATTAAACTGAGGAAAAACCAATGAAGCCAATCTATCAGCTCGTCCTACTTCTAACAGTAACAGTACTGCTGGCAACCCTATGCACAAAAAATACTTCGTCTCAATATTCCGGCACACCCTTTTCCGACAGCCTATATACAACTGGCGCTCAAATCATTCCGGGAAAATTGCAATGCGAATATTATGATTTGGGTGGTGAGGGAATCGCTTATCACGATTCGGATTCGACCAATTCCGGCAGCGGCGGTTTGAATCCTGCGGACGGTTCATATCTTCATGAATTCAGAATAAATGAAGATGTGGATATCTCCTATACAAAAATAGATGAGCGGGAGATTGACAACAATCCGTTCAATAGCGTCGATCCTCAAAAAGATCAGCTGTATGTCGGCTGGACAGAACCGGGCGAGTGGATGAAATATACGGTCCATGTGCAAAAAACGGGACTATATACTGTTGGCTTGATGTATACATCCAATCGGGGCGGACAAATTTCTCTGTCCGTCGATGATCAGGATCTAACGGGTCCAATCATTATTCCAACAACCTTCGTCAAAGAAGACCCGTTGGACTGGCGGCAATGGCATCATTGGAATTACCAGGAAAATATCGCGGAAATTGAACTGATAAAAGGAATTCATGTCCTCACACTTTCGACAGTCGCCGAAGGAAGCATGAACTATGATTTTCTCGAATTTTCTTTAAAAAAATAACGATGATAAGACTTTCGCAAACAAGTCCACATCTTCTTCCGGATACAAGATCAAGCTCCGTGAATCCAATTAGAATTGAAGGGATCAAGGATGAAACGCACACAATTGCAAACTAATCTGAAACACATTAACAAACAGACTCTTTGGATGAAAAAAACATACGAAGTGTCTTTATCTCTCTTCGTCGTGAAGCTCTTTACATTCAGTCTCATACTCTCTTCTATGCAGGATGTATCTGCACAGATTCAAGTCACTGAAGATACGCTGGTCCTTCCCACATACATTGTCGATCCCCCCAATCCAATGCCGCGGTTTTATGAAGGCAGGTCACATCAGGGTGTTCAGAGACATGTATACCCCTATCCAATGAATGATGGGCTGACACGAGTCAAGGAAGACAGATCCTATCATATCGCTTATTTTGAAAATGAATATATTCATCTCGGTATCATGCCCGGGCTGGGCGGTCGTATCTTTTTTGCTGAAGACAAGACCAACGATTACAACTGGTTCTACCGTCAGCATGTAATCAAACCCTCACTCATCGGCATGTTGGGTTACTGGATTTCAGGCGCCAACGCTTGGGGATTTCCGCATCATCATGGACCGAATACAGTAAAATCCATGGACTATCGCATCGTTGAAAATGATGATGGAAGTAAAACTATCTGGAGTGCAAATACGGATCAACGTCATCGTATGAGAATCATTGTCGGTTATACTATTTTCCCGCATTCTTCTCTTGTTGAGATGACAATCCGTCCGATGAATTTAACTGCGATTTCAAATTCTTTTTTGTTCTGGGCCAATCCATCAGTACATGTAGATACAAACTATCAGGTGATTTTTCCACCATCCGTTCAGTACGTGACCCAGCATGCCAAACGCGAGATGACCACATGGCCAATTTCAGATCGGCGTTACAACCGATTTGACTACACCGGTGTGGATATCAGCCGTTGGAAAAATATTGGTGTACCTTCTTCCTTTTTCTCCTGGGATCCTAAAGAAGATTATTTTGGAGGCTATGACCATGCAAAAGAAGCAGGTACGGTCTGGATTGGAAATCATTATACATGTCCGGGAATGAAGTACTGGGCATGGGGAAATAATCCGGCAGGCGACAGATCCAATACCGGGCTCACTGATGACGATGGACATTACATTGAATTGATGGCAGGCGCTTATACAGATAATCAACCCGATTATAGCTGGATTCAACCCTATGAAGGCAAAGATGTAAAAATGATCTGGTTCCCCATTCGCAATCTGAATGGCTTAAAATATGCCAACCGAAATGGTGCATTGAACCTACAAGTTGCAGGCAGCAAAGCTTTGATTCGCATGAATACCACTTCTCCGCATCAAAATGCAAAAGTTACTCTTATGGCAAAGGGAAAAGTTTTGTTTAACGATGTCATTTTAATAAGTCCTGCTGCTCCATATGCTGCTGATGTGGATCTGTTTTCAAGTACTATAGAAGATGATCTTACTCTGTCACTGCTCAGTGAAAAAGGTGAAACATTGTTAGCTTATTGCCCGGCTGAGCACCACCCGCCTGATGTTCCTGTGCCTGAAGCGCTGCGTTCACCGAAACGTCCCGAAGAAATCGCATCAGTTGAAGAATTGTATTTAACCGGATTGCGATTGAATGAATTTTACAATGCTTCCCTTGATCCGACACCCTATTACCTGGAAGCGCTCAAGCGTGATCCGGATGACTACCGCGTGAACACGCAGCTTGGTATTTTAGCGATTAAAGCAAAAAATTGGGAAGATGCTGAAAAGCGACTGCGCACTGCTGTAGATCGAATCACCGCCAACTATACACGCCCCAAAGACGGCGAAGCACAATACTATCTTGGGATTGCTTTAAAATCGATTGGAAAACTGGATGAAGCCTATGATTTTTTGTACGACGCTTCATGGAACTTTGCCTGGCACACGGCTGCCTATTATCAATTGGCTGAAATTGATTGTAAAAGAGGCGATTTTGAAACCGCTTTGGATCATGTAAATCGTTCAATCACAACACAAACCGAAAATCTCAAAGCGTTAAACCTGAGAGCTGTTGTTATGCACAAACTAGGCAGAGTGGATGACGCCGAAGCACAAATTGAAGATATTTTGAAGAAGGATATCTTAAATCATCAGGCAAGAAATGAAAAAGCAATGCTTTTTATGGATTCCGGTCATCAAAAAGAAGCCACGGAATGTTCTGCCGAATTGTCTGAGATCATGCGCGACCAGGTGCAATCGTACCTGGAACTGGCAACTGACTATGGCAATGCCGGTTTTACAAAAGAAGCGATTGATGTTTTAGACAGACTTGAAAAGAAGGGAAATGATTTCCCGATGTTATATTACTATCTGGGTTACTACTGGTCGAAATCATGCGAACAAAACAAAGCGTTAGATTATTTCAAAACAGCCGCACAAAAACCGCATGATTATTGTTTTCCGTTTCGCTCAGAATCAGTTGACGTGTTGAATCTTGCCATGGAAATGAATCCAAAAGATGCGCGTGCTCCGTATTATCTGGGTAACCTATATTTTGAAGAACAGCCTGAACGCGCAATTGAGTTGTGGCAGAAATCCAGAGATTTGGACAGTTCGTTTTACATTGTTCATAGAAATTTAGCATTGGCTTACGAAGAAATCCAAAACGATATTCCAAAAGCGATGCAGAGCATGGAAAATGCGGTTGCCTACAACAGTGATGATCCAAGACTTTTATTTGAAATGGATGAGTTGTATGAAAAGAATAAAGTATCTTCAGAAACCAAATATGAAGTACTCCAAAAGAATAGTGAAACAGCAAAAAGAAGAACCGAATCCATGCTTCGTTTGGCCACACGCTCTGTCGAAGTCGGCAAATATGACGAAGCGCTCGATATCCTTCTCAACAATGAATTCCCGCAGTTTGAAGGTGGCCGGGAAATGCAGGATACCTATTTAAATGCTTATACGCTGCGCGGTCTGGATCTTTTTAGTGAAGGTGAATATAATCCTGCATTAAAGGATTTTGAAACAGCGCTGGCTTATCCTGTTGGCCGTTTCGGAAGGTCTCGATGGGCTCAGTTTCATTATTTGCTGGGTACGGTTTGCGAAAAACTCGGAAACAAAGAAAAAGCGAAAGAATCGTATCAAAACTGTATTGATATTGATGTTGAAGGAAGAGGACAGGATCAGGAATTTAACTTTTATCGAGGACTTGCTCTCATAAAGATGAAAAAAAAGAAAGATGCCAAAAAACTATTTGAAGATATTTTAAGCAGTACTCAATCTGATGAGAGCAATAGTTTTTTCCGGCAGTTTGAAGGCAGTTTATCACAAGACAGACGACTTGCCGCCAACCACTATTTAGCTGGATTAGCCTATGAGGGATTGGGCAAAAAGAAAAAAGCCGGGGCAGAGTATAAAAAAGTGCTCGAACTTGAACCCGGCCATGTTTGGAGTCAAGTTCACTTAAACTCTCTTTGAAGGAACTGTCTTAAGAGGGAAAATTGCCAATACCGCTATCATGAATCTCATCATTGTCAGGTATCAAAATTGAAGACAGGCGACATTGTGGAAAATCGTAAAATGATGATGTTTCGATGATTGTTAACGGATTCCACTCAATGGTTTAAAAGGTGAATTCCAAAAAGAAGATTGCTGGTTTACTCGGGAATGATAGGTTATCGGGGGCGGGTGTCATCTCTCTCCCACCTATTTAATCTGTCATCTCGACCGAAGGGAGAGATCTCGGGGTGGTGTGGTGGGTGATCGCCGGAAAGTATGACTTTGAGAT
>JABMRT010000215.1 GCA_013202295.1 Candidatus Zhuqueibacterota bacterium | reverse complement strand
TATCCGCATTTAGCCTTGCTCCCATCGGCCTCTTCTTCGCTGCAGTCGGCGCGCTCATGCTGCAGACTCTCCTCCTTTCTGGAGCAGTTGCCCTCGGACTCCTCGCCTTTTTCCTCATCTTTTTCAACATCTTCACCAAACTCCCTTGGGACATCGACTCCGGTCAAGGGACTATAGAAGCAGGAACAATTGTTGATGGGGTTAAAATTCCACCACACTCTTTGGTTTCAGGAAATCCCATGAAGGTAAAAAAGGCTTATTACCTTAAAAAACACAGCAAAAAAAGGGTCGAGAATGATTCCCCATAATAAACCGACTTTGGGAAAAGAGGAAGAAAATGCAGCTTTAAGAGTAATCAGGTCAGGATGGCTTGCCCAGGGTAATCAAGTTAATGCTTTTGAAGATGAATTTTGTCAATTCTTAAATTTGCCTCAAGGACACGCGGTTGCTGTCTCAAGTGGCACGGCGGCTTTATTTGTAGCGCTTTGGGCCGTTAATGCAAAAAATAAAATAGTGGCTTTTCCGGTATATGTTTGTTCCGCTTTAAGAAATGCGATAGCAATGGTAGGGGCGAGGGAATACTTGGTCGATGTAGCAGAAGGTTCACCCAATATTGATTTAGAAATTGTAAAAATGAGTAACCCCGATATCGTTATTCTGCCTCATATGTATGGAATTCCCATTGACATTAATACTCTCGAAGGGATGAACGTTATTGAAGATTGCTGCCAGTCCTTAGGGGCAACTGTAGATGGCAAGGCTACAGGTTTAAAAGGGGATTTGGGCATATTTTCATTTTACGCCACAAAATTAATGACCTCCGGCGGACATGGGGGGATGGTTATTTCTAAAGAAAAACATTTGATTGATATGATTCGTGATTACAGGGAATTTGATTGTAGAGATGATGATAAAAAGCGGTTTAATTTTCAGATGACCGATTTACAAGCCGCTATTGGACGCGAGCAATTACGGAAGCTGCCTGATTTTCTAAATAGACGTGAAGAAATATTTAAAATGTATAAAGATGCGGGCTTAGACTTACTGGATGTGAAAGAAGAAGATAGGGGTAGTTTAATTCCGATAAGATACCGTGCAGTATTGAAAACGGATAGTCCCGCGGAAGTAATTGAACGATTAGCGAACAATAATATAAAAGCTATCATACCAATTGAGGATCGGGAATTGCTGGGAGATTCTTCCCGATTCCCGAATGCATTGCAAATGACAAAAAAGGCTGTTTCAATTCCGTGCTATCCGTTATTAACAGATACGGAGGCAATGAAAATTATTCAGGTATTAGGGTTATCATGATACTAACAGCTCATCAACCTGTTTATTTGCCATGGCTTGGGCTATTCCATAAAATTGCCTTGGCAGACAAATTTTGTTTTTTCGATGACGTACAGTATCAACCTAAGGACTGGAACAACAGGAATAAGATAAAATTCAATGATGGGACGAGTAACTGGCTTTCGGTTCCCGTCCTTCGTAAATCTTACTTAGATATGTCATATCTTGAAATTAAAATTAACAATTCAGTCCCTTGGCAAAGAAAGCACTGGCGTACAATCGAATTAAATTACGGGAAGGCACCATACTTTGATTTATACTCAAAAGAACTTAATAGGTTTTACGAAGTGAATTGGGAATATCTTTGTGATTTAAATTATGAAATGCTGTTGTTTTTCCTTGATACGCTTACCATCTCCGTTCCAGTTGTTCGAATGGCTGACTATGACTTCAGAGGAGAAAAGGGCGATCTTGTGACTGATATGTGTCGTCAACTTAAGGCTGATGTCTATATCTTCGGCGAACAAGGAAAACACTATGCCGACACAAAGGCATTTCTAAAGGCGGGGGTTCTGCCCATTTTTCAAAAATATCAGCACCCGGTTTACCCTCAATTACATAAAAATTTTATTTCTCACCTCTCAATAGTTGACTTATTATTTAATTGTGGACCCGAAAGCTTTGAAATACTTATGTCAAATAATTTGTGTAAGAGGGATATAGATTTATGAAAAGACTAAAAAGCTTCGATAATAGCTGGGAAGAGAATATTTATTCTAAAGGCAATCAATTAAATAGATATCCTTATACAGATCTAATTTCTTATGTTTATAGACTTTATGGTGAAGAGCTGAAATCTGGAAAGGTTTTAAGGGTATTGGAACTGGGGTTTGGAGGAGGTAATAATATCCTTTTTTTTGCTCAGGAAGGATGTGAAACATATGGAATCGAAGGTTCATCTTCGGCACACGCATTTGCCGTTCAGCAACTAAAGGAGAAAAACCTTAAAGCCGAGTTAGTTACTGGAGATTTCATTAAATTACCGTACAGCGATGACTTCTTTGATCTGGTTATAGACCGGGAGGCAGTTTATTGCAATGTTCCCGATGCTATTAGAGAAATTATTAAAGAAATTCACCGTGTTTTAAAACCCGTAGGTCGTTTTATTACATTTATGTATTCATTAGAACACGGAAGTCGATTATCTGACAATGGTAAATTAATTGACACAGACACTTATATTTTTGATCAGGGAAAATTTTCAGGAGCCGGGATAACACACTTCTTCTCAAAGGAAGAGATTCAAAATGACTATCTTAAGGATTTTGAAATTGAATTTATGCGTCATTTGCGTGTAGATAGTCTGGTGACTGAACAGCGAAATGAATACGCAGAATACCATACCTGCGCACGAAAGAAATCAAAGAAATACTGAACTATTTGAGTTTGCAGAAAATGTGAATTAAGGGTCTTGGTGGTGGATATGGAGAAAATAATAAAGAGAACCGAAAGAGAACGAGAATATAAAGAAGAAATGGAAAGTTTTTTTTCTGAGGCAAGCGGTTCAATCTCAGACAAATTGAATAACTTCACGAGATTCGTTGACCGGCAAACCCTTGCGACTTTTCTTTATAAGTATGAATTATTTAAAAAAGTTGTAGATGTTCAGGGTTCAATTCTTGAATTTGGAGTATTTCGTGGAGGAGGGAGCTTCACATTTGCACAGTTGAGTACAATTCTGGAACCGTACAATTATCAACGCAGAATAATAGGGTTCGATACTTTTGGAGGATTTCCGGCTGTTTCTGAAATTGACGATCTTTCAGATCCTGATATTAGCCCTCAAAAAGGAGATTTTTCTACGCATGAAAAGTTTTATGAAGAATTAATGCAAAATATTGGCTTGTTTAACATGAACCGGTTCTTGAACAATGTTGAAAAGCTAATGTTTGTTAAAGGCGACATCAATGTCACCTTCCCCAGGTTTCTGGAAGAAAATAAGCACCTTGTGGTTTCTTTAGCATATTTCGACTTGGATATTTACCTTCCCACAAAGAATACGTTGGAGCTTATTCTACCTCGAATCCCCAAGGGAGGAATTATTGCCTTCGATGAATTAAATAACCCGGACTGGCCAGGAGAAACACAAGCAGTGATAGAAGCAGTAGGCATTAATAACCTTCGCTTGAAAAGGGTCACTTTTGAGCCATGTAGAAGTTATTGTGTAGTTGAATAATGATTGTACTTAAACAGGACGAGGTAGAATAATAAATTGAAGAAAAAACGGTCAATCCTTGTTGTTGCTGCGCATCCCGACGATGAAGTTCTCGGTTGTGGGGGAACCACTGCCCGTTTGGCGGAAGAAGGGCATGATATATATGTGGCTATTCTGGGTGAGGGAATAACCTCACGGCACGACAGACGTGAGGACGTCGACCGGAAGATGATGAAAGAACTCCAAGATCAATCCTGGCAAGCATCTAGGCTGTTAGGGGTAAAAGATCTCTTTCTATATGATTTACCGGACAATCGGTTCGACACTGTGCCCCTTTTGGAAGTGGTTAAACTGGTCGAAGATACGGTTAATAAAACCAAACCGGATATTGTTTTCACTCATCATGGAAGCGACTTAAATATCGATCACACAATTACAAATCGGGCTGTATTAACAGCGACACGACCAATGCCTGGGTCTTTAGTAAAAGAAATATATGCATTTGAAATATCTTCGTCCACCGAGTGGTCTTTTAACCAGGTGCAGTGTGCATTTCGTCCGAATGTCTTTTTCGCAATCAGAGATACTGTTCATAAGAAAATGAAGGCTATGGAAATATATCATCATGAATTGCGTGTGTTTCCCCACCCGCGTTCCATAGACTTCATAGAGATTAACGCAAGGCATTGGGGCTCAGTTGTTGGCATTGATTACGCAGAAGCATTTGAATTAATCAGGATGGTGAAGCCAAGAGCGCGAGAATTAACATGACCCTTAATCTGGGCTCAATGAATTGTAGGCTCCTTCCATTGAGACTACGTATATAGAAATCACAATCCAAGATGATTTTATTGAATGACACATACTAAAATAAAACAATGAGTTGTGGATATCTTCATATAAACTCAAATGATTCTGTCAGGAAATAATCGAAGTTGCAGATGAATCGATATCTCATTACTACCGCAGATGAACGGTCTTGGAAATTTGACTGCCCCGTGCTTTTCCTTGGAGAATGGTGCCGTCGTTATGATCGCAAGCATGTTTGGTCAGAGATGGACGCAATTGTGGCGGACCCATTCGGCTTGGAGCCAAATCAGAAGTCGCGGGATATTGGCTATATTAATGCGTTTGCAGGTCAAATTCTAACTGAGCTGACCGAGGCGCTTAATAAATTCCATCAGACCCAACACTGCGAACGCTACTGGAACATTGTCTTGGGCCATTGGTTGCAGCGCTATGTCGCTGTTGCTTTTAATCGCTATCACACGCTTGATCAGGCGCTTAAAACTCATGAGGTTGCTGGCACCACTGTTTTTGAAGCAAATGACTATAGTCTTGCGACGACCGATTCGTTGAGTTTCAGCCGGGCTTGTAATGATGATGCGTGGAATCATGTCCTTTACGCGAAAATCCTAAACTTTTTTGGAAATATAAAGATGGAGCTTGACACTGTACCACTCCGGGGCATAAGTGGTTTTGCTCAAGAGATGAAACCGGAAGCAGCGGGAAGAACAATTTCTAAGCGTTTTCTCTGGAATGTAGCCAATAATATTCTGCCCAAATTCAGTAGGAAACGTGATGCCTTCATTATCAATAGCTATCTGCCAAAAATTGAAGAAGCCAAGCTGCAAATCAGACTTGGGCAATGCCCGCAATTCTGGCAAAGTCCCGTAATGCAAAGCCTTGCAATTAATCAAGAAAAGCGCATGCGCTTTAGTATTGATGCGGAAAACCATAGAGGGTTCGAGCAGTTCGTTCGTAGCGAGCTGAGTGAAACGATCCCCATCTGTTATCTTGAAGGCTATGACCAACTGATCCAACAAGTCAAATCATTGCCTTGGCCGGTTGATCCGAGATTTATTTTTACTTCGAACAACTTTGACACGGACGAAATATTTAAAGTCTGGACAGCTTTGAAGGTTGAAGAAGGCTGTCTGTATTTCACAGGCCAGCATGGAAATAACTACAGGACATTGCTTGGGAGTATGAACAGTCCCGAAATAACGACGGCCGATAAATTTATTTCATGGGGTTGGACTGGTGGAGTTAACAATATTGTTCCCGGATTTATTATTAAGACTGTAGGGTACGACCCCTGTGTTTTTGATCCCAAAGGTGGAGTGCTACTTATTGAAGTGCATGTGAGCCATTTGAATGATCCTAACGATAGCTATTATGAGTTCGGACTATACCAGGAAGACCAGTTTCGATTTGTAGAAAGTTTGCCAAAACATATTCACCGGGAACTAATAGTCAGATTATACCCTAGTTTCATGCGTCGAAACTGGTTTGATGAACAACGATGGAAGGATCGAAGTTCAAATACAAAATTAGAGACAGGCGTGACCTCCATAAAAAAATTAACAGCACAAAGCCGACTTGTCGTCCATTCCTATGATTCGACAGGGATACTCGAAACCCTTTCATTGAATATTCCCACGATGTGCTTCTGGCGTAACGGTCTGAATCATCTTCTGCCCAACGCAAAGCCCTATTATGAGTTACTAAGAGGTGCTGGTATCCTTCATGATACCCCTGAACATACAGCGGAATTTATTGCCTCAAATTGGGACAGAATCGGTGAATGGTGGGGAAGCGAGAAAGTGCAGGGTGCGCGCAAGGCGTTCTGCGGGCAGTATGCCAGAACGGAGAAACATCCGATCAGGGCATTGAAGAAGCTTTTGACTCAGGAAGCAAAGCGGACATAGCAAATGGCTAATAAAATAGGGTAATCTAAAATCACCGCATTTAGGTTGGGAAAGGCAAAAAATAAGGAAATGGAAAATTTTGATAAAAAGATAATTTGTACATTTGGACTAGCTCTTTTAAATGAGTATATTTTATGCCTAATATAAAGTTATCACAGGCTGTCATCCTTGCTGGCGGACGTGGAACAAGACTAAGGCCATTAACAGACACACTTCCTAAGCCGATGATACAATTTCATGGTAAACCCTTCCTTGAGCACCTAATCAACAATTTACGCGAACAGGGTATAACGAAAATTCTTCTTTTGCTTGGATATCTTCCAGAAGTAATAAAAAATTACTTCGGTAATGGAGAACGTTTTGGTATCCATATTGATTATTCCATAACTGACGAAAATAATGACACCGGTAGGCGAATCAAACTGGCAGAATCGTTGATTGACGGCAATTTCCTGCTTATGTATTGCGATAATTACTGGCCCCTTGATTTGGAAAGATTAATGGCCTTTCATAATAACAATCGAACCGCTGCAACCGTTACAGTATATACAAACAAAGATGGCATAACCCGTAATAATATGTATGTGGATGAGAATGGATACGTAGTCAAATACGACAAATCAAGGACAGACAAGAATCTCAATGGAGTGGAAATCGGATTTTTTATTCTCGAAAAAAAAGTTTTGGATTTAATGCCGGATGATAATTTTTCATTTGAGAAAGTGGTGCTGCCTCAATTGATAGAGAAACGCCAGTTGTCCGGTTACCTTACGGACCATAGATATTATAGTATCGGTAGTCTCGAGAGAATATCGAAAATGGAAAAATTTCTTCAAC
>JABMRT010000214.1 GCA_013202295.1 Candidatus Zhuqueibacterota bacterium | reverse complement strand
TTTCCAACCACCTAGCCACAGAATGAGAATCCTCCCCAGTCATGGCCCAGGGTTAGGAAACCCGGGGCCATCAAATTATAGAAATTCCCTGAGTTTAAAGGTGATGACAGTTTTTCTTGGAACTGGTTGTACTATTCGATACGTGTCAGCACATGGGTGTCGGAATCGTATTCCCAGTGGCTCTCTGCTGGTGCATTACTTAGGCCAAAGGAAATAATGAATGGGTATTCCTCAGCATTGAGAAATCTTATTTTGAATTTGTTTGACACTGTGTACAAGCCCGCCGTCCAACCATAACTTTGACAGGTAATGAATCGGCGATAAGTCGGATTGGCAACGGGCAGCCATTGAGTCTTCTCCTGTATAAGCCATGAGGACCAATACGGGACAAACACAGCCCATTCCTGGCGACAAATATAAGGCCACACTGCATATACCGAATAGCTCCCTACGATGTCCACAGTAATTACCATCATTCCTGATTGAATCTTTGGGAGTTCTTGTAGAAAATTGATTGTGAATGTGTCACCATCTATTATTTCAAATTCATGAGGATCCGAGCTTGAATCAGGTTTGAACAGCTTGGGTGGTGAGCTAGGAAAAAGACCATAGTTGCCCGGTTTAATATCCTCCAGGGTATAGTGTCCTGTCGTATCAGTCACTGCTGAATCGATAAACGCATGCTCATTGTTGCCGGTCACCGTGTCGATTGCAACATCCTTACTCAATAAATAGACTTTGACATCCACCACACCGGTTTGCTCAAAAGGATCTAGAATGTGACCAGTGACCGTACCTCCTCTAACCGTACTATCTTTCTTAGGTTCCGTGGTCTGTTGACATCCGCCTAACATCACCAGTACCAGCAGAACAGAGAAAAATTGAAGTAATTGTTTCATGAGACCTCCTCACGTGGTTATGATACCGATATACATATCTGCTGTATAACATGGCGACAGAATTGTTCAATTGATGGCTATTTGCTTAACATTAATTTCTGCGGCGCGCCAAACCGGTTCTGTCCAAACACCGCGTTGAAAATGCATCCAGCTGTATGGTACATATCCGCACTCAGTGAAACGCGTCGCGGACGCCGGTAGGCGTCCAAAGCCGAATTGAAATGAAAGAACGAAACGTTTCTGGCGCGTTCGTCAGCAAATATGGGTTAGCCAACCCTGCTACCGGATTAATAACATTTTATTAGATTGTGAAAAACTGCTTGTAGTAATTTGGTACAAATATATTCCGCTAGGGACTAATACTCCTTTTTCATCTCTGCCATCCCAATTTATTTTATGAGAACCAACTCTTTTATATCCTTCAATCAATACCTTGACTACTTCACCCTTGTTATTGAAAATCTTAAGGGATACGTTGGAATCTTCCGGCAATTGATATGCAATAGTAGTTACAGGATTAAAAGGATTGGGAAAATTTTGGCTTAATTGGAAGGATTCTGGATTCTTTGATGTTTCCTTATCAACACTGGTGGTTATTGGATCACCAAATGTGCCAAGGCCATCCAAATTTAGACGCCAGTTTATCTCACTTCCGGAGGCGCTTATATAATCAAAATTCCCGTCACCGTCCATATCCGCTGCCCAAACCCTGGTATGGGAATTCTTCTCGATACTTTGTTTTACCCCAAAAGTATCTGCACCGCCCATATTCTCATACCAGGCTTTTTCAAAAAAATGATTTGTAGTACTTACTCTTGCGGCGGACATGACATCCAGGTCCGAATCACCATCGAGATCCGCAGCATAAACGGAACTGAGGAGGTAGACATCTTCTGTGATTGTTTTTTCTGATCCGAATGAACCAAGTCCATCCTGGTTCTCCAGCCATTTGACTGCTCCAGATAGTCCCAAAAGGAAATCGATATCCCCATCGCCATCCAGGTCCGCGGACATAAAATCATTTACCCTACCGCTCATATATACGTTATCCTCAAGCACAATCCAATGAGCATCAAATATTCCAGTGCCCGAAGAATTCGACAACCAAATGAATTCGTAAAAGAAATCACTTGGCGCCACAATATCCGGGTATGTATCTCCGTTGATATCTACCACATGTATCTGTGAGGGATGATAAGCATAATTGGAAATATAACTGACAAGGATTTTTTTTGAACTGAATACACCACTTTCCAATTGTTCGTACCAGCATACCTGATTCACATCTTGTTGATCACTATAAGAATATTCAGCACAAACTATATCCATATCTCCATCTTGGTCCAGATCTCCAATATCCAACCATTGTATTCTGATTCCTTCATCAGTAATGATTTTTCTATCCTGGAAGATTGTATTCTCATTTTCTAACCAGACAATATAATCTCTTTTTTCATCCTCATTGTAATCAACAGCCAGTATATCTATATCCCCGTCGCGGTCAAAGTCAGCGGTAGAAACCCACCTTATGTGAAAATCAGTCGAAACGGTTGATTTTTCCATGAAATGCCCTATTCCGTCGGTATTTTCAAACCAAACAATAGACGTATAATAAGGAAAACCTGCCGGCTTATCTGCTGCGACTATATCCGAATCACCATCATTGTCTATATCTGCGGTGTGACATAAATTCTGTGAAAAGGAAATGATCGGAAAAAGCAAAATTAGACAAAAAGTTATTATCAATCGTTCCTCTTTGAATTTTTTTTGTTGGATCATGGTTGACCTCCTAACTAATGATGTTTTTTATCTAAACTTATCTATTATCATCTGGCTAACGCCGGTTTCAGCTGTCGCGCGCCAAGAGTTGTGATCCAGATTCTGCGGTTAGACACCTCATCCAGCTGCAAATTTATGGATCGCGTTAGCGATCCGCTGGAAACCATGGTTATATTGCCCTTCAGTTTATTGCTTAATGATAATGTAAGGTTTCATTCTTGCAGCTTTATTAGTCTATTTCTGCAAAAGAACTTTTTGTGTTTCATTGATATTTTCAAAATTCAATCGAATGAAGTATGTACCGCTTGACACACCATTGGCTGTCCATCGGGCAATGTTTTCTCCCTTTTGACAGTTTTCATCAATGAGTGTTTCAACCTCTTCTCCAAGAATATTATAGACAGTCATTCTAACCAATCCCGCTTTTGG
>JABMRT010000213.1 GCA_013202295.1 Candidatus Zhuqueibacterota bacterium | reverse complement strand
TGTATCCGGGATTGCGGCAATTTGATAATCGCGATCAATGTAATAAGTGTCCCCCACATCCACAAAGGAAAGCTCATAAGAGGTTCGGCTCAGATTGGAAAGCAATTTCATCGAAGCCATCTGTGGCTGAATAAATACAAGATACATATCGTCGTCCAGTGAGCCACAATTACCACCTAGCGTCACCCGGCCGCTTGTTGCCCGTTTGGAATACAAATTATAGACGGTAGAGCGCGAACTAATGACTTGCTCGCCGGTCGCTTTATAATCATTCATCCAGGAAGGAAGCTGCTCGATGCGTCTGTCGTAGCCAATATAAATTTTTGCGTCGCCACACAACTCAAATCGTATGTACGCATCTGATGGATTCGTTTTATCATCATTCAGTGTAAGAATTTGAATAGCATTATAAAGGTTCTCGGGCGCCTGGTCGATTGAATAATCACGATCTGAATAGAGCATGCCATCTTCTTTTACTACCAATAGATCACAGCCCAATCGACTGATATCACTGACAGAGACCCCCTGCGACATCAGATATCGAACGGACTTACTGCTTGTCATCTGGTTGGGCTGAGCGGCTGTATCTTTGATATTTCTGATAAGAATTTCATACGCTTTGTCGACTTGATGTTCCGTTGTAGTCAGACGGACTCGCACATGGTCAGAATCAATTTCTGCTGCAACAACTCTCACTGTGTCATCAATACTATAGTTAGCCAATGCTTCAGAGGATCCCTCATCAACAGTCTCTGTAAAAATCACATCAATCTGTGTCGGTGAAATTGCATCAATTCTTGCAATAGAGGGTGCCTGATTGTCTGCACTCCCCCCTGAAGTTGACAATGTATAGCTATACCATTTATTGGCTTCAATTGCATTCGGGATGGGCGCCAGATCTTTCACATTTCTTGCAGTGACTGCATAGGGTATGCCTGGCATATGATTTGTGGTCTCAAGAAATACTTTGAGCATACTGGATGTATCCAGTACGGCATTTAAGATTTCTACACCTGGATCAATCATGTAATTTTCGCGACTTTCAGCTGACGTCTTTTCGACTTTCTCGCTGTAGAGTATTTCAAGGACAGTAGATCCTTGCAACTTGGCTTCAGTGATTCTTGGCCCGGAAGTGTCGGGAGAGATCCAGGAATAGGTTTGCGACAGCGGCCCCTGAAGTGCATTGGGTACCGGTGCCCTATCCTTCAAATTTCGGGCAGTTACTGTATATTCTACAATCGGCTGATGCGAAGAAGTCTCGAGATAGACTGTAGTCAGATTTGCGGCAAGCACAGCTTCCGTAATCTCAATGAAGGGTGTAACTGAATAATTTGTAATTGACTCCGCGCTCTGCCGCGACAGTGATTCATCAAAAATCAGCTTTAGAGACATGGGCGTGCGAAGATCCACTGTAATCAGTTCTGGTGGAAGCGTATCCGGTGGAGCCCAGTTGTACACGGCCTGATTCTGACTATTGATTGGATTGGGCGGCAAGGCCCGATCTTCGATGTTCTGAACCGTGATGGCATAAAATCCCGGAGGATGAATCTCAGTAACCAGCCATACTGTGCTGAGATCATCTGAAAGCATCGCACTAAGAATATTTACCGGAGGATCAATCTGATAATTTAAAATATTCTTAGCCATGCTAGATGTGATGGCTTCACTGAATTTCAGTTCTAAATTGTTGTTGAAAATCAAATTTGCAGACAACAGTTCAGGCGCTATTGTATCATTTGGATTCCATGTGTATTGAATTTGACTGTAGGCCTGTATTGGATTTTGGTTTTCAGATGCATCACGGACATTGCTAATCGTAAGGGTAAAAGTACCTGGTGCATGATTGGTTGTTTCAATAATGACCTCATCCTCAGCAGTAGTTTGAAAAATATTCTCAATCTCGATATTATTATTTACACGATAATTGGAATCGTTTTCAGCACTTACTTTTTCAATTGCCTCACTATACTTCACCAACAATGTACGATCACTCTGTAATACCGCAGAAACCACTATAGGCGCTTCAGTATCCGGTTCATCATAAAAATATTGTTTTTGTGTTGTGGGTGGCACGGTGATGTCACTGCCTGCTGCCTTCACATTTTGAACAGCCACGACATAATCACCCAGCACATGTTCGTCTGTTTGCAGATACACATTACGATAGGTATTGGTTAATAACGCATTCACAATGTTGATTTCACCATAGATGCCTGAAATCATATAATTGCTTTTTTCTTCGGCTGAAGCGACATCCAGCGTTTTGCTGAAAATCAGTTCAATCATCGTTGAATTGTGTATCTGGGTATCAACCAAATAAGGCGCAATGTTATCGATCGGTGTGAATTGATAAGTAAATGTAGCTTCCTGCATTCGGTTTGGATTGGCAGCCAGATCCATGACACCGCCTACAGTAAGTGAATACTCACCAGGCGTGTGATCATTTGTATATAACCAGACATCCTTTGAGGATTCACTCAAATTAATATTTTGGATATTGATTCCATTACTAAGCGTGTAATTGTTTATATCTTGTGCTGATTGTGGGTCAACCGGTTCACTGAAATGCAGTTCAAGCAAATTGGATCCGAAAAGATGCGGAGGCCGCTGTAGAAAAGGCGGAATCACATCATCTGTCGCAGAATCATATCCAAACGCATTGTCATTCTGGATGACATTCGGTGGATTCGCAAGATCGGTTACACCAGTCACGTATACAATATAGTTCACACCTGGTTGATGCGGATCTGTTGTTAGAAATACTTTTTTCTGAGAGATATCCAAACCGGCATCATAAACTGAAATGCCATTGGTGATTTGGTAATTTGCCAGATTTCGAGCGCTGGTTTCATTAAGTGCTTCACTGAATTCAAGCTGAAGGAATCGCTCACCTTGTAATACTGCATTCACCAGTCGCGGAGCTTCATTGTCCACAGACGGATACACATAATTCGCTGTACTACTGGCAGCTAATACATTGGCAGTTTCTGCGGTATCTTTGACATTGCTGACAATCGCTATATAATTTTGTCCCTGGATATGAGGGCTCGTGTTCAAATAGACGTGGTTTAAAGAATCTCCACTTAATGTAGCATTGGTTATTTGGATGTTAGGAGAAATTGAATAATTTTCAGTAGCCTCCGCACTTAAGCGATCCAGAGGTTCGCTGAATCTGAGATCAACCAAATTGGCGCCAAGCAATTGTGCGTGGAGTAAACGGGGTTTTTCACGATCAGGTGGCGTATATGTGTATGTCACGCTGTTCGCGTTAGGATCTATCACGTTGGGAGGATTGGCCAAATCTACGACTCCCGTTACAGTCAATGTAAAAGTGTCAGCTGGATGTGAATCTGTCTGAATCATGACCGTTGTCTCTTGCGCATCCAGAGTAACTCGATCAATATTCACATATGGATCAATGGAATAATTGCTCACATTCTCTGCACTTGCCTGGGAAACCCGCTCATCGAATGTGATCCGTACAAGTTCACTCGTCATATCGTATGATGCGATTCCCGGTGGATCGGTGTCCGGTGATGCAAACTCATATTCGAGTTGATCGGATGTCATGGTATTTGGCGGATTGGCCTGATCCTGAATCCCAGAGGCTGTGAGCGTATAGGATCCTCCAGAGTGAGTTTGAGTGGTCACAGTAACCGTCATCTCATCCGGGCTGAGTGTCACGTTTTGGATACTCACATTGGGATCGATTATATAATTTGCCTGATTTGTCGCGGATGTCGATTCAACTGCTTCATTGAAATCAATTTCTAATTGAGTGACACTATTTTTACGAATAGCAACAAGTTCAGGAGGATTGGCATCATCCGCTTCAAAAGTGTATTGGATGGTGGAGTTGACCACAATGGCGTTTCCTGCTCCATCGGTTACGTTATTAACCGTCAGGGTGTATAAGACACCATGTGTATGATGGGCCGTGGTCAGATACACAATTTCCATGCTGCCGTCGATACCAGATCCGGAAATCTGCACTGATGGAGAAATGGAATAATTGCTTAGAATTAAAGCAGAAGCTTGCTCAAGTGGCTCACTAAACGTAATTGCCAGCATGTCGCTTCGCACCGGATCTACACTCACCAGTAACGGCGGTTCTGAATCTGTGCTGCCCCAGGTATAATTTCGCACAATATCATTTGCAGTATTTGGAACTGTCGCCTGGTCACGAATATTGCCAATGGTAACCGTATAACTACCTACTTCATGCTGTGTTGTATTCAAGATCACAGTCCGTTGATCTGTCTGAAGAGAAGCAGATTGCACTACGATATTCGCAGCTCCTGTGATTGTGTAATTCGATACATTTTGTGCCGCACCCTGATCGATTGGTTCATTAAAAACAATCCGGATGCGATCAATCTGTTCGATTGCCAGAGAGGTCAGTGTTGGGGCTGTTTGATCTGCAATCTCAAAAGTATGTTCAGTTGAAAAAACACTCTCATTCCCACTCGAATCATACGCTGTCATCACCAGATAATAGGTTCCGACATCCAATCCGTTTATTGGGTGTGATGTCTTGTTCTTAACATCGATGATCGTTGTATAGTTATTCGATTCTGTTCCGTAATAGATCTGATATCCCCAGAGATCTTGTTCTGGATTTGCGTTCCAGCTCACGAGAATATTTTGTCCAAAACCCATAATCGGCAATAATAGCAGTAATCCAAAATTCAAGATTTTGTATTTTGATCGGTGATTTCTTTTTTCAGCTAACATGAGATGATTTCCCTGCAATGATTTCCCCCGATACATCTTTTTCTATATTATTATAGAGTGTAGATGCAAACAGTATACCACTGCAGAACCACATACCCTTATGTAACGTAAATTCAGTCACTTATAAGCATGCTGTTGTTTCGATTCCAAGTGAATTAAGGAAGATATTTCCTACTCAAAAAGTGAGCGTGCAAATATATTCCTATCCAGGTGGATAAGACGAAATTCTGAAAATGTAATAAAGTTGAGAATAGGAGTGTGGATCGAGTACCTGCTCTTGTGCAGCGCGCCTCTTGAAATCAATATTCGTTTAAAACACGATGTTCTAATTAATGATTTCGAAGATTGGCTTGTTTTCCCCCAAAGGCACCGTGACCAGTTCTATTCCCCAAGGCCTGTTACAGATATCACGTTGTTATTAACTTGACATCTTGCTACGATTATTATAATTTAAAAATGGTTTTTATAAATGCAACGTAAAAATTGCAAAAAATTATTTATTTTCACGATTTATTATTATCGATGGAGCAAGCAATGTGTATTCTCTCTCAACCAGTTAAACTTTTACCTATCTTTCTTTTAATGTCTTGCATACTCTTTTCTCAAAATGTAGATTCAATGAATCCGGTTATACTACAAGAAGATGAATTAGAGAAAGTGCTCTTTCAAAGTCTTTTGGATCCCTGGTATCCTCTTTCTATAGATAAGGAGGATGGAGGCTTCCTCCCTACCTTTTCTTATGATTGGCAACCTATTGGAAATCAGGATAAAGGCATTGTCCCGCAAGCAAGACACACCTGGACATGTTCAAAGGTGGCATTGCTATATCCGGAGGACAATCGATTCAAAGAAGGTGCTGAAACTGGATATACATTTCTGAAGGAGGCCCTTTGGGATTCAGTGCACGGTGGTTTCTATGACCATGTCACTAAGGAAGGAAAATGCACCGGAGGAGATGATACTAGAAAACTCACATACGGAAATGCATTCGGCATCTATGCACTCGCAGCGTATTTTGAGCTTACTGGCGATCAGGAGGTTTTGGAATTTGCGCAAGATGCGTTTCATTGGATCGAAGATCACGCATATGATCCTCAGTTTGGGGGATATTTCCAAAATCTGACACGGGATGGCACACCGGTTCATTTAACTGTTTCCGATACGAAAGAGTCGGCCCGAGCCAGTTTGAAAGATTACAACTCCAGCATTCACATCCTGGAGGCATACACGGCTTTATATGAAGTATGGCCCGATTCCTTATTACAATCCCGTTTGGTAAATTTTTTCATTCTGCTTCGAGATCGAATGATCACCTCCGATGGTTATTTGATGCTTTACTTTCAGCCGGATTGGACGCCGCTCTCGTTCCGCGATTCCACGGAATCCACACAACGAAAAAATCTATTTGTGGATCACATCACATTCGGCCACGATATTGAAACGGCTTATCTATTGTATGAGACAGCGCATGCTCTAGGAATGGAAAAAGATGAACGCACCCTTCGCGTAATTAAAGCGCTCACCGATCATGCTATCAATTATGGATGGGATCAGGAGCATGGCGGACTGTTCGAAGCGGGCTATTACTTTCATGGGCAATCCATCCCGGAGATTACAAATGAGGATAAAACTTGGTGGGTTCAGGCAGAAACACTGAATGCGTTACTTCTATTGTCGCATCTATATCCTGAAGAAGATCTTTATCACGAATACTTTCTGAAGCAATGGGCCTATATTAAAGAATACTTGATTGATTGGGAACATGGCGGCTGGTACACAAGTGGCCTGGATGCTCGGCCCAAGGCGAAAAATAGACCGAAGGGACATACCTGGAAAACGACTTATCACAATGTGCGGGCGTTAATGAACTGCATTCAATGGTTAAAAGCGGAAGAATAGAGTGAGGACTTGATTAAGATAATTTCCTTTGAAGCTCTTCCCGTTTCTCTTCAATTGCTTTTGAATTGAGGGAAATGAGCTCCCAGGTTATTGTGGATTCAATTCTCTCCTCCACTTCAAGATTGTGAAGCGGACTTAAGATTTCAAGTTCTATGTAGGATTCGGGAGCTGTATAGACTTCAACCGACAATCCGCCTTCTGGATAAATTGCATCCGGGAGTCGTTTGAGCTGTTGTACAAAAGCATGATCTCCACATATAGCAGCCAGCCAGCCATCGCCATCCGTACCAATTTTCTGATGGTCCGTTCGGGACGGTTTAAAAGCACAAAGTCCGTTTTTTCTGGATAAGTTGGATTTGGTCACAGGATTATCATCATATATAAATATCTGATCCGGAAGACTACTTTCGGGATTCAGAGGAAAAAGAATTTCATCCGGTTGAATAACCTGGGTCACACTCCAAATTGTCATAGGGATTGGTTCAAGCTTTAACTGCCTGCCGGATTGAACTTTTTCGATTCTCTGTTCAATCATCACCCTGGAACCAGCCTCTTCTATCTTTATAGTACGGATGCATCGAGCGCCGCAAAATGGACTCACCGGTCCAAACAGGGTTATACCATCTGAGAGAATTTCGACTTCATGTGGACTTCCATCAAACCAGGGATCAGGCGGCCAGGCTCTCTCATTGACATCAGGCCATCGAAACTGTTCGACCGGCCAGACTTTATCTCCACCAAAATTCGCCCATTCAGAGTCTGGACTTTCAAGCTCAGGAGAGAAATCCGTTAGAATTTTACCTTCCAACTCAGGATTTATCCAGATCAGATTCGGTCCATCAACCGGACCGAAATGCATGATCCTGCCGATTTGGGGTACGATTACAATTCGAATAGAATTATTTTGAATCTCGATGGCATCTTCCCATCCCTGATATGTCACTCGTTTCATTGAAATCTTCCCTGATCATTAAATTGGAATTCTTTTAATATGTTTTAGCAAATATTTCATAAAAAACGGATTAAAGATTTAATAGGGGCGCTGATGTTTTTGAGTTCTTCCAATTGGTGCCATTAAACAAAAAAAGATAAATGCAAACCAGGATAGAAATAACATTAATAATATCCAGGCGATTTTCTCATTGGCTGAGATCCGTCTTGATTTGGTAACAATTGCAGTTGGGAAAAGCCACACAAAGAGTCCACCCACGAAGAATAATGCCATGATCACTTCGGACATTATAATTTCCCCAAGTCAAAATATAGAGTCCGTCAATAAATAAGCTGGAATAACGTAGTTAATATTGTATTTAAAAACAAGAGTGAGGTTAATCATTAAATTCGGAAATCAGGATTTCAAGAATTCAATATCCTCAAAATCACTTTCTTGAATGGTCTGATCTTCATTATCCGTCTCTGCAGGTGCTTCATCTTTTTCTGGCCCTTTTGTATCCTGCATATTTTTCTTAATCAATTTGTATATCATTTGAAGCATTTTTTCAGGGCTGTCACTGCCTTTTACACTGTAATAATTCGCACCTGACTGAATTGCCTTTTGTACAATTGTCATTTCTCGCAAACTTGTAAGAACAATCACGGGTGTTGTTTTAAACCTTTCATCGGCTCTGATTTTCTTCAGTACATCCAAACCTTGAATATCCGGCAATACCAAATCCAATAAAATGATATCTGGATTATGTTCATAAATATGATTTATACCTTCAAACCCGGTCGGTGCTGGAAATACTTCAAATCCGGAATTTTCAAAAACTTTTGAGTAATAGTGTCGAATGGTATCCGAATCTTCAACTAAAACCATGATGAGTTTGCGCGTTAATGCCATACAGACTTCTCCTTTTGAAAAGTATCGGATACATCATTGCACTTTTCATACCAAAATCTCTATTGAGCATATTATACTGCTTTGGAGGCCAAATTAAGCATGTATAGTGGATGAGTTTCAAAATTAGAATTGCAGGATGTGATTTAAAAGCATCCAATCTGATAATGTACTTTCTTTGATATTAGACTTGAACTGAATATCCGAGATCCACATCACAGGCGGCCTGCCCCCCACGGATTCCCCAGTTTTCCTTTGCTATCTCATGTAGCACAATTCGATTATTATCGACGGGAATATCATAAACTATTAATAGCTTAACAATCCGCTGATACAGTTTCCGCTTCGTCTCAATGGAGCGTCCAGCAAAAAACTGGATTTCAATAAAAACATATTTTCCTTCCGTGTTTAAGGGCTGAAAGAAATCATCCGGTTTTTCATCAATTACAGTCAGCCGATCATAATCCTTGATCTTCAGAGTATCACACATTATTTGATGAAAACCATCAACCAGTTTTTGCTTATCCTCACCAAGAATGAAATTTGTTGTAATTCGACTCACTGGCATTCTCATTCTCCGTTTATTTTATATGGAAATACGGCTACTGAATATAAACCATTTTCTGTATTTCTGAATACAATCTCTGACTTCCTGAGGATTTAAAATCAATTTGATAAAAATAGAGCCCCGTGGAGAAATTCGTGAAATTAATCCTAACAATATGATTCCCCACCTGTTGATTAAAATGATCCACCGTCCAAACAACTTGACCCCGGACATTGAAAATCCGGATGCGAACATCTCCCGCATTAGACAAATCATATTCAATCTGTGTTATTCCATTAAAGGGATTGGGAAAATTCTGAGATAGTTGAAATGCCTCTGGTGATATGTCTATCTCAGGTTCTTCTTGCACAGAAGTGGTCACACTGAGACTCACATTATCCAGGTACACATCCGCATCGTGCATGCCACAGTTAAACACAACTTCTGCTTCGTAATCTGAATCTTCCTCCATTGTAAATGTATAAGTGTGATGTGTCCGATGATCAAGTATATATGTATATCCAATTTGTCCGTAATTGGTATATGGCGGATCATTATCCTGGAGCAATGCCTGGATGGTACGTGGCGTGGTCGCATGGGCATCAAATTCGAACAGGTAAGTTTGTCCTTGATAAAGGGGGATTCCCCCCTGCTTCACTTGAATATCACCGGGCGCATTTCCGGATTGCACTATATGAACCACATATCTTCCGGCATGAATCTCAGGGTTCGCTTCCGCATCTCCTGCCAGGAGAAAGTCCCAATTCTCTTCACCTTGTCTGAACGTTCCGTTTTGAATGATCTCTCCTTGTGGACCCAGATCATCGATATAGACATGTTCAACCATAGAGGGAAGGCTCTCGATGCCGGAGCCATTCACAGCAGTTACCTGAAAATAATAATGTGTGTAGGATGTCAATTCAAAAAGATCGTATCGGGTTAGAGATGTGGTATCCAGAAATATCAGTCCTGTTTTGGAGGGGCCCGAATAGATCTTGTAATAATCCACATCCGTATCACCGAATTTATTAAAAATTAATGTAATTTGCTCACCCGTAGATTCGGTAATAAGATAGGGCTCATCCGAAATACCCTGCCAGTCAAACCTGTAGGAACGATAGCTGGCGATATTAATTCCGGCTATGGCCTGATACAACAGATCGCCAGTGGAGTTCACTTCAGTCGCAAATGGCATGCTGTGACCGCCCCAGCAAATCAGAGTATTTTCATTCGGAAGCCTTTGGACACTCCCCAACCAGTCTACTCTAAAGTCCGGGTTGGCGCGATATTCCCACACTTTTTCGACAATCATTTGTACAGTATCAACACGGAATTCAACCGCCCTTGTATATCGCGGATCATGGGTGTTGCCATTATCAAAGACGGTATAATGATTGGGTTTATTCGAGACAGGCCGGAACATATGCTGATATGAATTCATATCAGTATCAATGAAATCGAACTCATTGTTTACGCCCCCCATCCTCCATATGAAATCCCCGGTTTTCCAGTTGATCTTGGCACACTCACTCTGATTTCGGCTCGAGATCACCAGATTGCTATCGTAATCCATTGCCACGGAATTGATATGGGTAAAGTCAATTGAGGAACCGGTAAGATTTTCATGAATCGCGTCCTCGACATCGTAATGATCCCAACAACGCCACAGCCACACCAGTTCATTGTTCTCATCCAGTTCCTGGATATTGTGTCCTATGATTTGGACATTGGATCTTCCTCCATCCACTTTGTCACTCAAATCGATGTATTGGGTATCCCGAGCGATAAGCAATCCATGCCCATTGGGAAGCAATTGAAACTCGTGATGATCAGTCACATATCCCGGACTCGCGGAAAAAGTGTCTGCCACATTAAAATTTGAATCCATTGTCAGAAAATAATGTTCATGGGTTATATTATTGTCTACATTGCGGGAGAGCATGCCATTCGGCTGAACCTTGAAATCCATGAGAAAATCGCCGGATCGCAAATAATAATAAGGTGTACCGTCATTTTGAAGGATAGCAATGTAACGCTCTCTAAAAGCTGTGAATATCATACCCGAAGCCGTGTTTTCTGGATCGCCTTCAATTTCTAGTATTGGAAAATCACTCGGAACCGTCACACCATTTATTGTGGTAACCTCGCCATATGTTTGAATATCTGCAGATGATGTCGGAT
>JABMRT010000212.1 GCA_013202295.1 Candidatus Zhuqueibacterota bacterium | reverse complement strand
ATGTATTTTGCCACGCTCACTGAAGTCCCTATTCTGCAGGGTCTCATCGCCAATGGCATGGGTAAGGGACCCGCTCTGGCTCTGCTGCTCGCAGGCCCCGCGTTGTCGTTACCCAATATGCTGGTTATCCGCAGTGTGATTGGCACACAAAAGACAGTCGTATTCGTCGCGCTGGTTGTGGTGATGGCTACCTTATCGGGTATCTTATTTGGAATGTTTTTTTAAGGAGCACATAAAATGAAGAAGTTGCAAATCCTGGGCACTGGCTGCCCCAAGTGCCAGAAACTCGCAGAGCTGACCGAACAGGCGGCCAAAGAGTTGGGCCTTGAATATGAAATGATCAAAGTCACGGACATTAATGAAATCATGGAGTTTGGCGTGATGATGACACCGGGGCTGGCAGTGGATGGCGAAGTGAAAGTCACAGGCAAATTGCCGAGTGTGGAAGAGATAAAGAAAATGCTGGCCTAAGGAGGACTTATGTTGTTGTCAATCCGATACATTGCACTTGTTGTGTTTTCCTTTTTTCTGATTGCCGGATGCACTGGCCGGAAAGATGAAGGAACCCAAAACACTGTACAATCTGAAATTAGCACGTCCGATCCAACGGGCGAAAGTTCTCTCCAAGTCGAGGATTCCGAGCCGCCTCTCGTGACCTTCATTGAGCTGGGATCTGTCAAATGTGTTCCCTGTAAAATGATGCAGCCGATTATTGCTGAAATTGAAAAGGAATATCTGAATCAGGTGAAAGTTATTTTTTATGATGTCTGGACAGATGAAGGCAAGCCGTACGCTGTTCAGTTCGGGATTCGCGCGATACCCACACAGGTTTTTTTGGATCAGAACGGCGTGGAGTACTTTCGGCATACAGGATTCTTCCCCAAAGATGAGATCGTAAAAGTATTACTGCAAAAGGGTGTTCAGTGATGCAGGATCTGTTTGTCTGGCTCACTCAGAGTTTGAGCGGCGCAGCCTGGCTGGCTTTGAGCGCCTCCTTTATTTGGGGCATTCTGAGCATCTTACTCAGCCCCTGCCATTTGTCTTCAATTCCACTTATCATTGGATTCATTGATGGTCAAGGAATTGTCACAAAAAAACGGGCGTTTACCCTGGCCGGACTTTTCTCAGTAGGCATTCTACTGACCATTGCTGTTATCGGCCTGATTACCGGGTTGATGGGGCGTATCATGGGAGATGTGGGAAAAGTCGGTAATTATTTGGTGGCTGCAATATTTATCGTGATCGGACTGCATCTGCTTGAAATTATCCAAATTCCTTTTTTGGGAATGAAAAATCAGCCAAAGATTAAAGGGAAAGGTGCTCTGGCCGCTTTTATCATCGGTCTTCTATTTGGTTTGGCTCTTGGCCCTTGCACATTTGCCTTTATGGCACCCATGCTGGGTATCGCTTTTAATGTGGCGTCTACGCGTCCGGTATTTGCAATCTTGCTTGTCCTTTTCTACGCGATTGGCCACTGCTCAGTCATCGTACTGGCAGGCACGTTTACCAGCATGGTGCAGAAATACTTAAATTGGAATGAACATTCTCGAGGAGCTGTGATCCTAAAGAAAGTTTGTGGAGTTTTGGTCATCCTGGGCGGATTATATTTAATCTATACAATTCATTAAAAAAAGGAGTTCAATCATGTCAGATAAAAACAAGGAGATCTGCGCCTGTAATGAGGATGAAGTCAAATTCATCTTTGCCTGTTCCGGTGGTGCAGATGTCGGACATCTGTCTGATCGGGCTGCCCGCAAAATGATGGCCGATGGTTGTGGCAAAATGTTCTGTCTTGCTGGAATCGGCGGCAAAGTGCCAAGTATTCTGAAAACAACAAAAGACGCAGATGCCATTCTGGCAATCGATGGCTGCCCTGTAGATTGTGCTAAAAAAAGTCTGGAGCGAGTGGGTATTACGAATTTCGCCCATTTTCAGGTGACGGCCCTCGATTTTGAAAAAGGTCAGACCGCGATTGATGATGCGGCGATTGTAAAGGTTGCTGAGTATGGAAAACAATTATTGACATGAATGAGGTATCCATGAAGAAGCTTAAGATACTTTTTCTTTGCACAGGCAATTCGTGTCGCAGTCAGATGGCCGAGGGTTGGGCGCGATATCTGAAGGGCGATCAGATTGATGTGCTTTCAGCAGGCATTGAAACGCATGGCGTGAATCCCTATGCGGTGCGTGTCATGGCTGAAGCAGGTGTGGATATCAGTAGCCACTCTTCCACGAATGTAGAGGATCTGTTGAACGTTCCTTTTGATTATGTGGTGACGGTTTGTGATCACGCACGTGAAAGCTGCCCGCTTTTTCCACGTCCCGTGAAGAAAATTCATAAGAGTTTTGATGATCCGCCATTTCTGGCAAGTCAATCCATGTCCGAAGAGGAGAGGCTGGACATTTTCAGACGTGTGCGTGATGAGATCCGCATATTTATTGAGACTTTGCTGGAGAGCCTGGAAGAATCATCCTGAAAAAGCCGAAGGAGTGAGCATATGTCTGAATCTCAAACCCCCGCTACAACACGAAAGATGACGAATGTCTTCGAACGGTATCTTACAGTCTGGGTGATGTTGTGTATTGTTGGGGGTATCCTGCTTGGCAAGTTCGCACCCTCACTCGCTACTACACTTGACGGTATGGCTATTTATGTGGGTGACGCGCCGGTGGTGTCCATCCCGATTGCGATCTGCCTCTTTTTCATGATGTATCCCATTATGGTGAAAATTGATTTTACCGAAGTGGTACAGGCCGGGAAGAGCGGTAAACCCGTTGCTTTGACACTCTTTCTGAATTGGGCGATCAAGCCGTTCACGATGTATGCAATTGCTATTCTTTTTCTGGGCATTTTATTAAAAGGATTTATCGGCGTGGACGCCACGGATCTGGTGAAGTTACCTTTCGGGCTGGATTTGCCCGTGGGCGCGCAGCACGGCGCGGGTACGGTTGTGTTACAAAACGGGATCAAGATGCTGGAAATCCCGCTTTGGCGAAGTTACCTTGCGGGATGCATTCTGCTGGGCATTGCGCCCTGTACTGCTATGGTCCTGGTCTGGAGTTTTCTCTCCCACGGCAATGATGGATTGACCTTGGTTATGGTGGCCATCAATTCGTTGACCATGCTCATCCTATATGGTGTTCTGGGTGGATTTCTGCTGGGTGTGGGCCGACTGCCTGTACCATGGCAGGCGTTGGGACTTTCCATCGCCATCTATGTGGCTCTTCCGCTGACTGCCGGATTTCTCTCCCGTAAGTGGATCATCCAGATAAGGGGAGAAAAATGGTTCAAGGAAAAGTTCCTCCATATTCTGACACCAATTACGATTGTGGCTTTATTGGTGACTCTGATCCTCCTTTTCAGTTTTAAAGGCGAAGTTATCCTGGCCAATCCGCTAACCATTCTCTGGATCGCGATTCCGCTTTTCATACAGACGAATCTGATTTTTTGGTTGGGTTATGGTCTGGCCAAATTGCTCCATCTCAATTACCGGGATGCTGCACCAGCTGCCATGATCGGGGCGTCCAACCATTTTGAAGTGGCGATCGCGACTTCTGTCATGCTCTTCGGATTGTCCTCCGGAGCCGCGCTGGCCACAGTAGTGGGCGTGCTTATCGAAGTGCCGGTCATGCTCATGCTGGTCCGGATTTGTTTAAAAACAGAACATTGGTTTGTTAAATCATAGGATATGTGAATTATTAAGGAGGGAAAAACAATGCCACCTAAATCATCCGCCCCTAAAAAGAGCGCGCCGAAGAAAAAAGCCGCACCTAAGACAAAGGCGGCAAAGAAAAAGGCTGCTCCGAAGAAAGTTGCTGTTAAAAAAAAGCCGGTGAAAAAATCCACCAAGAAATCCACCAAGAAATCCAAAAAACGTAGCATTAAGAAACCAATTCTGATTTCACTGCTTGTCCTTGTCATTGTGATTGGCGCAGGTTTGACTTATTTGTTGACCAATCTCAATTTCATTGTCAAGACCGCCATTGAAAAATATGGGTCAGAGGCCACACAAACTTCGGTGCGGGTGAGTCAGGTAAAGATCAGCCTGAAAGAGGGATCAGGGAGTATACAGGGGCTGACGGTTGGTAATCCCAAAGGATTTGAAACCAAGCACGCCTTTTCACTCGGCGAGACCGGTATCAAGATTGATATCAATTCTCTCACCAAAGAGGTGAAAGTGATTGATGATATTCGGGTTCTTGCGCCCGAGATTTTCGTAGAAGTCAATGCAGACAATCAAAACAATCTGCAGGAAATACAAAAAAATCTTCCCAAAGCCGTGACCAGCAAGCCCAAATCCAAGACAGAGAAAAAGAAGGGTGAGGAGCCGCGGCTGACTATTCGTCGGATTCTGTTTGCAGAGGGAAAGATTTTTGCGAAGATAGTCCCGATGAATAAAGAGTATGAATTGAAGATGCGCTCTTTTGAAATGAGAAATCTGAGTGGAACACCCACAGAGATTTCGAAACAAATTATCAGCAGAATCGCGAGCAAGACGCTTGCTGAAGTAAAACGCAAAGGTATGGGTGAGGCTGCGAAACAGGTTGAGGAGGAAGTTAAGAAGCAGGGAATGGATCAGTTGAAGGGATTATTTTAGGATATAGACATTGAGGTCGGTGATAACACCAACCTCAATCCTCTACTACAGGTACTTTACCCAAGAGTACTTCCGCTTCCTGCGGTCGCCTCAAGGGAGGACTTACTTATCTCCCCTTATGGGGAAATCCGCGACTATATCCGAGGCAGAGGGGTGTTCATTTTTACTGAGGTTTCCAAATAGGATTTGAGTGTCAGAGTAACCTTACATTCAGAGGGAAGCCATGAAAAATATTTATATTATATTTGCGGTTTTTTCTTTTTGTCAATTCGCAATTTCCCAGGAAAACTACTATGGCATATATTTTTTAACTTTTCCAAATGTGATCACTGATACACGTTTTGGTGAAGACTGGTTTCTTAATGATATTACGGAAAACTGGGGTGCTACTGGAGTTCAATTGGATGTACATCTAAGGGATATTCATCCGAGGACTCCTTCCAGCTTGGAAGTGTTGGCAAATCCGGAAACACCATCTTATAATTGGCTTCCACTTGATAAAGCTTTAGACAGGATCCTTGCTTTTCCTCATCCGATTCTTGGTACGCCAGGCCTGGATGTGCACATTCGTGTGCGGCTGGGGAGTCTCCTTCCAGCATGGGTAGATTTTTACAGAGAAGGTCCTTGTCCGGCATGTGGGCTGGTTCATGCAGGACACTTATTTGCTGACCATGATTTTCATTGTGATAAATCGGGGCATCATAATTTTAAGGAGCCCCCAAGTAAAAATAGCAATCGGCATCTCAATTTTACTTCGCCAAACGCCATCACCTATTATAAAAATATTTTAAGAGCAGTAGCTGAGCATACAATGCGTTATCTTTTAGATCATCAATTTGATTTCGCAAACAGACGACCAGTGGAATTTGTTCCGAGTACAACTTACAAGAATGCAGAACTGGAGTATAATTCAGATCGCAAGATGGCAGGTTATTCGAAATATGATGTTATTTCCTTTTATAACTACCTGGCTGAAATATATCCTGAGCCCAATGGCCTGGATTCTCTCATTGCATGTTGGGGACCTGCAAATGGCGCTCCTCGTATTCAATTTATCGAGGATGTTGATCCAAGTCGTTATGATTGGGATGTTGATAGCAATACATTTCATCAGTACCAATATCCGGGTGGCAGGCTGGATTTTCTAAATTTCAGGTTCAAGAAATTGAAGGGTGTAATTGATCTATTTTCAGAGGCGATTAAGGAGGTGGAGGCCAATTATCCAGTTGATAAATATCTGTCTCTTGCTATTCAGATTGGTTCTATTTATGATTATCACCTTGAATACAGAGGATTTCTTGACGCCACGGCACTTCTGGAAAATGTAGATGCTTTGCGATTGGCGGATATACCTGGTTATTCCGATTATTTCAAATTTAGTGCAGACTATGCTCGTTCAATTACCAATTACTGGGAATCGATGAGCGGACGTAATTATGGATTTTCTTCGGAGACTAATAATCCAGTAAAAAAGGAGCATAGGACTATCTCAAAGAAATGGTGTGACCAGATTGATGCGTTTTTTTACAAAGGTGCTGATTGTCATATTGTAGCCAATTGGGGAAATCTGGATAATAAGGCTGCTGAAGAAGTGCATTTAAAAAAGAACTACACCTCATGGGATCGATATCGAATTTTCGCTGAGAAATTGAAAAGCTTGAGTGGAAAATTTCGCCAGCCTCATGGGCGGTTAAATCGTGCTGTACATCTCAGTGCGAATTATGCTCCTTTTAGAAATGTGAAAGAAAATTTTTATATGCCAATATCTGTTTTCATGAACGCAGACTCGAAGTCTGAAGTTCGAACATATCTGAAAAATAACCTTTTCTCATATGATATCATTACAGATTATATGATTGCCCATAGCCCTAACTTTCTGCTTCCATATCGATATATATCTTTTTCCAAAGGATCGGAATATATGTCAGATGTAGTGTATCAAAACCTGATTAAAAAAAAACTGTATCAATCATACGTACCTTTTCAGACTGACGATCGATATTTTAAAACCGCGGGCGTTAAAACTGAACGAGGTAAAGATCGCAGTATTATTCAGTGAGTTATATAATAAATAATATCAGTATTAATCTGAGTTCTTTCTTATGGTTACACAATTCCTATTGGAACCAAATTTTAGGAGCAACTTTGTTTCGAAGTAGCGCGTCAGGTATTTAGTGGATTCTAGGTCAAGCCCGCAATGACAGGCATAAGATAGGTGTGTCATTCCGGTAGTCTTTTAGCCGAGATCCAATAGATGAGTGATTAAAAACTTCACTTGCGAGGAGATTTGCTTTAACTCTTAATAAGTTTATTACTAATGAGCTTTTATTGACTGAACCATCAATTTATTTGTACATTGATTGTGCTTCATGAATATTAAGTTGATTTAGTAGATGATATTTTAAAATATGACTTATAAAGAGGAATCATTATATTACTGGAAATACGGAATTCAAGAAACGTGTTGAACACCAATGTTTTTGCGCTTTTTATATTTGGCAAGAGGGGGCTTTCCATGTTTCATAAATTTTTACGGTTCACTGTTATTCTTGCAATGCTGATTGGTAGTGTCAGTGCTCAGCAAGTAAAATCCCGACTTGAAATCAAAGATGGCTGGTATTACATTGATGATCAGAAGGTTTTTGTCAACGCGCTTGGATACGAGATTGGCGCCCGTCCCGGGCAACACCCTTACAGCTTCAGAGAGCCAGAACCGGTGCGGATGAAACAGGATCTGGATGTGATCAAGCAGGCGGGTTTCAATGCGATTCGTACCTGGTCGGAACTTTATGAAGAAGAGCTCAAGGTTGTGCAGAAATCGGGCTTGAAGATTATCTTTGGCTTGTGGGTGGAACCCAACTTTGATTTTTCGGATCCTGAGGCTGTGGCCGAGGAAATTGAAGACGTAAAAAAGGTGCTGGCTTATTCCAAAAACTATGACTGTATTATCACCTATCTGGTAATGAATGAGCCGATGCCTCAACACATCCAGAAGGTTGGTGCTCTGGCAACGGTCGATCTGTGGACCAAGCTTCGAGACTTGATCCACAAGGAGCATCCCAGTATTCCCGTCACCATCACAGGCAACTCAGCAATTACTGAATTCGTGGACATGAATATCTTTGATGTGTATGCCTACAACGCCTATGATTATGATGGCTTTAATTACACCCTTGGTTATGCCAATGCCGCCCGTATACTTCCGGAAATGAATGCGCAGGGAAAACCACTGATTATGACAGAGTTTGGCATGTCGGTTTCACGTGAAGGAGGGGGAAGGTACGGTGGCAACACCATGGCCCAGCAAATGGAGATTTTGCCCAAGTATTACCGCAATCTACTCGACGCTGGGGCTGTTGGCGCCTGTCCTTTTTACTATGCAGACGGTTGGTGGAAGGGAGGCGAACCTGCCATACATAACGATACTCCTGAAGAGTGGTTTGGATATTGGGGTTACAGTGACATTAACGACACTGTGGGTTACCCGCGTCCGGTATGGCATGTAGTAAAGCAGTACAACATGGCTTTGGTGACCTCACCGAAAAACCAGATGTTCTACAGCAATGAAATTCCTCTGGAAATGTTTCTGCAGGACAACGTAGCAAGCATCCGTATTATCTACCATGACCGAATTGTCTACTCCAAGAAAGAAATCACTTCCAATCATTTATTAGATAATTTATCATTTACAGATAAAGAAATTACTGATCGTGAATTGATCTTTGAATTCTATGATCAGAAGGGCGCGCTGCTCAAGCTTGAGAGCATCATCGTTCTTACAGGAGAAAAGGAAGTTGAATGGCCGACGATTTCTTTAAGTACTGATATGAAGGATCTCAATGAGAACAAGGAAATCAAGATCAAGTTGAATCTAAAAAACGGCGACGTTTTCACTCTTGGTAATGAGGTGAGATATCTCTTCTCTCATCACATTGGCTGGACACATGGAGAATTGAGACAGTGGGCGATTGATCCTGACAAAAAGGAACAGACATTTCAGGACGGTTACTCTATACCCGATGAAAGCCCATTGCTCGGATTGTATGTAGGAGTCGACATCCGTTATGGCAAGTTTATCAAGACGATCTACGATCATCAGTTTGTCTATCGGGGAAACTGGGCGGATCCAATCCGGCTTAAGTGAAGATATTGAAGGAGACTGTAGAAGGGATTAATCAAGACAAAGTTCTCAGCCGGAAATTTCATTTCCAATGAATCGTGAAGTCAGCGGATTCATTCGTACTTTCGGGTATTTGTGAATTGCTGATGGTCAGGCTTCCCTGTGCGTCGTTGCGAATCCACAAGCCGTGCCGGCTATTCACACCAATACCATAATTTGAGATATCCACATTGCTGATACTTGCATTGTACAGCGTGCCTTGTCCATTCTCGCTACAAGGAGCAATAATACTTAAACCATCTGAAAAACTATCCTTGATGTTCAGATTACGAATTGCTACACCTGAAATGCTGCGGCGATCAAGACAAAGCTGAACTGCAGCACGCCATTCCCATACATGATCAAAACCACCACTGCGTATGATGTCGCAGTTCAGGACAACAGTTGTGCCGCTAAAATTGTTATCCACATTTCGCCTTTCACTCGCTGTAGGGAATGAGGTGCTAATCAGGATGGCTGAGCCTGGAGAGATGTCTGAGAAAAGGCAATCCTGAACATGATTGCTTTCACCACCATAGATGGCTGCCCCATTAGCGAGAAATGGCAGTTGTCCGGTGCACCGTCGAATGATGTTGTGACCAGGCGAATATTCCTGCACAGCATGTGTCGCAGGCCAAATCGCAAAACAGTCGTCTCCAGTACCACGTGCAGAGCAATTTTGTATCGTTGAGCTTCTTAAACCAACACATAGATTGGCGCCGTCTGCAATTGTGTTACGGAAGCGGCATCCATCGACGACAAGGTTGCTACAGTTATTCACCCAGACGCCGACTTTGGTGTGCTCGATCCAAAGACGAGAAATCGTTGAATTTGCGCCAAAGGAACCTACGATACCATCGTTTGATTCACGGTCGTTCCGATAATTCAATTTGCCGATAATTGAAAAATCTGACAGATGGATATCGCTACCACTACCAATAATCCTGACTTTGTTATCTGAATTCGTGTATTGGGATTCATCGCCCACGAGAATGGTGTGCCACATACCAGCACCCTGAATTGTTATATGGGATGGCACTTCGATGTCTCCACTTATCTTGAATGTGCCGGGGGGAACCCAGACACTCTTTTTCTCTTTCACGGCATCATCAATGCATTTCCTGAGCGCACTGGTATAGTTCGCACTTTCTATATCACCGCCACTATACCGGGGATTGGTAATTGATAATGAATTCTCCGGTGCATCAAGCGGCGGCGCTATATTTTCCAGATCAATCAGGTCGATGATGCAATAGTCGGTAGTATTGATATCCTCTTTCTTCAACCGCAGGACATCGCCCTTTTTAATGGCTAATCCCTTTAGCCGGATTTCATCATAGAAATTTCTCGGTTTACCATCCAAAGGATCGTTCGTGAATGGGTAATTTCCATACAGCCATGAATATTTTGAAGTCACAGGGAGTTGTTGAATTCGCTTGCCGTTCTGGTAAAGCGTTAATAGGGATGTAACACCGCCACCCTCAACCGCATCGGGTAAGCTGTATCGTACCACGATGGCATTGGCTGCTGATTGTGCGGTGAATTCCACATAGTGTTCTTTTTCGTGAAGCTTCACACACTGCTGTCTCGAAGACTCTGTTTCAATCCTATGTGGGGTGTATTTCGGTCCCAAAACAGTGCCATTTGTTTTCATGGCCTCTGCTTCATAGGTTATCCAGGGCATGTCAGCGCCGCGATGGTTCTGGGCACTGCAGAGTGAGATACCAATTGTCATCATAATGATCATCTGCTGGGTCATTCCTAAACCTTTTTTCAATTTGTTCAATATCTTATATGTTTATTGTTCTATCGGGCTAACTAGTTTCAGTTGTAGAAATTTGCGAGCAACTGATCTACGAACATTTAAATAACTTTATGCGGAGCACAGTTGAAAGAACTAAAACAGAGCGTTTCTGTCAACTGGAAACTCTGGTCATGTGACAAAAGTCAATTACTTTATTACTATCATTTTTTTCCTCTCCAAATACTCATTACCCATCTCTAATTGATAAAAATAAATTCCACTTGAGAGTTTACTAGCATCAAAATTAACAGAATATGTGTTCGCATTCTGAAACTCATTTACTATTGTTTTAATTTTTCTACCAAGAATATCATAAACTTTCAAAATAACAAAACCTGAATTTGGTATTGAGTATGAAATATTGGTTGATGGATTAAATGGATTGGGATAGTTTTGACTTAAATAAAATGTTTCAGGACCAAATGTTTCATCTAAAGAATCCATATAATCTATTGTTAATCCTTTGATACAAAAATTAGCTGTCCCATCCCATGAAGGATCACTGAAATTATAATTATACAAATCCAGCCAGGCAGATCCATCAAAATAATAGCTTTCACCTATAGTGGCGGAAGAAGGTACCATAGTATTGTTCCCTGCCGCACCTAATAATACTCGCACAATTGAGGTTCTGTCAATCGGCTGTCCCCCATTTGAAAGGTATAAATAAATGTAAAAATAATCCCCGGAATTAAGAACGACAGGTGCATCAAGATCGACAGTATGAAAACCTGAATGGTTAATCGTTCCTGATATTTCAGCCAATACCTCTAGTAAAGAACCATTTTCAAAACGATCATAGACTTTAACTATGTAATCAATGCTGTCCGCCGCTGTAAAGAAACTCACTGACTCCAATAATTCAGAACCACTGACAATAAAAGCATTAAATGCTTCATCCGCTTCTGAAATTTCATCCCGCCAGCCATGATAATCATGATAATAAATATAATCATATCGCATTGGCTCTACATTCTGAAAAGAAACAGCTCCCATTTCCGGATGCTGTCCGCTATGTTTATCATAATAAGATATAAAGAAATAACCCTGATTAGCCCACTGGCTTCCCCAACTATTTTTAACCAGCCACGCTCCGTTATGTGGTGCCTGCGTAACTATAGCATCGTCCCAGCCTACAATTGCCACTGCATGATTTGGTTCATCAGTTGATGTTGGTGGCTGATAATGAATATAATTAGAAATATAGTTTTCACTATAGCACATACAAGTTCCCAGAACACCATAATTCATGATCTTGTTTTTAACAGCATCTATTCGTTCAAGCGAAGAACCAATTGTGTACCATTCAATATCACGCGCATAAAAATAATTGTAACTGGTATCAAATCGTGCCGGTGGAGTAAAATAGGATAGATCATCTGTGTCGCTAATTGCTCCTTCTCCTCTCGATAAATACCCAGAAGTTACCAAATAATCTCCACCTTGATGTGGGGTTAGACCACTTCCGGTTGGAGGGATTAAATCATCATTGTTATGCATATTAAAACCATTCCACCAATCCAGATGATATTCTGCCAGGTCAGGTTCGCCAAGCTCACCAGCAGCAGCCCAGGCGCCTGTCATTAATAAATTTCCTTCTATAGCAGCCATAGCTCCGTGCGTCCAGCATGTTCCACCAGATTGAGATTTTACTGAAGTCACGTAATTTGTCCCACCCACAGTTCTCAAATCAAAGCTTGCCGGTGGTTGAGCATAGACTATTACACGAAATACAATTAATAGGAATGATAGTGTTTTTTTTAAACTATGCCATATCTCTGGTAGATGTGTCATTTTATTAATTCCCATTTATTATATGTATAACGTGGCGATTACCGGCTTACATAGATTCGTGTTTTTTGCAAATCGGAGCAAGTCTCGGTGCATTACTTGGTTAAACGCAAGATAGTTAAATTTTTCATGGTCAACGTAAATTTTAGTTTTCATTCGATTGTCTACCTATTAGAGCAGTGCTTAATCCAAGCGGGTTTTTGTGGAGTGGTCGGTGATTGCCACGCTAAGCGCAGCCGGTTCTTTAGTCAGTGTCGGTATTATGCGTTTCAGTTGGGTTTGGTATAGAGGTATGGTTATGGGCTCCCTATATCCAATTCTGGAGCAATGGGTTTAGGGGATATATTTGTATTAATCTTTTCTCTCCTCTCTTTGGGTGGAGTTACTAGTTATAATTAAAGGATATGCTGCGCTTAATATAGTATTACTTGATTACCCTAAACCTTTAAAATATTTCCATATATGGAAATATATGGTTAAAAGTATCCATATGTGGAAAGTTTTCTTGAATAAAACAATTCATAATCTTTGATAATAATACAAATTTGTTGTCGCGCAAAATGATGATATGTTGAGATAAATTTACGAAGACTTATTAAAAATGCAAATGTTTTTTGCGGGTTACTGTGTAGTTTGCCTTCAAGGCCGCGATAAAATATTAACCTCCAAGAGGTTTTGAACCTCCCGGAGGTTAACTATTCTATTCCATCCAATATTGTCAATCTGAATGATGCAGATCAGCTCGTGCTGTTATTGCATTACTTCATGAATCCTTCAACTTCAAACTAATAGCGAGACCGCCTCCCGGAGCCAGCATAAACGTTTTTGCCATCGATTTGTTAATTACGGTTTTTTCAATGTCTATGCTTGTCGGATTTTTATCCCAATGCGCGTCTTGACCATCGCGATAAATGATTGCCTGATATTCTTTATCCACATCCAGGAAATCAAAATTAATAGTGATTGAACGCGGATTTTCATCCGTGAGACTTCCTAAAAACCAATTGCCCGTTTCTCTCTCTTGCCGGGCAATGGTTACAAAGTCACCCACCTCACCATTGATCACCTTAGTCTGTTCCCAATCAACGCCCACGTCCCGGATAAACTGAAATGCGGGTTGATTTTCATAATGTTCAATCAGATCACAGGCCATTTGTATGGGGCTATACACAATCACATAGAGTGCCAACTGTTGTGCCAGGGTTGTGTTCACATGATTGTTTTCTTTGTAAGGTTTAAGCTTGATATTGAAAACACCCGGCGTAAAATCGATTGGGCCCGCCAGCATACGCGTAAATGCGACAATTGACAAATGCTCCGGAGGATTGCCACCGTCTGGGGACCAGGCGTTGAATTCCTGTCCACGAAGTCCTTCCCGTGATATAATATTCGGATATGTACGGCGCAATCCGGTGGGATGAATGGGCTCATGTGCGTTTACGGCAACCTGATACTTCGCTCCCGCTTCAATCACACGGCGATAGTGATTAACCATCCACTGGCCGTGATGATATTCTCCGTCAGGAATGATTTTTCCCACATATCCGCTTTTTACGGAGTGGATACCCAATCGATGCATCATTGAATAGGCGGTTTCGAGCTGCTGATCGTAGGTTCTCGGCGCGGCTGATGTTTCGTTGTGCATGATAATCTCAACGCCCTTCTCTTTACCGTATCGCACCACCCCTTCCAGATCATAGTCCGGATAAGGTGTGACAAAATCGAATACGCCTTCTCTGTCTTCGAAGCCGATCCAATGTTCCCATCCCGTATTCCAGCCTTCGACCAATACGCCGCCTATACCATTTTCGGCCGCAAAATCGATATACGCTTTGGCATTCTCGGTCGTTGCTCCATGTTTTCCACTGGCCAGATCCCAAGCTGATTTATTCAAATGCATCTCCCACCAGATGCCCACATATTTTATGGGTTTGAACCAGTCCACATCTCCCAATTTGTTGGGCTCATTTAAATTGACGATTAATCTGGATTCAATCAAGCCGGCAGCGCTTTCACTGATTTGAATGCTGCGCCAGGGTGTTTTAAAAGGAAGGTCGCGTTTGACGCTGTACCCTTCACGGTCCGATCGCACCAGACAGGTTTCCATCATCAACTCTGAAGGATGCACCTTGAATGTAAGGCCTGAATAGTCAGTTAAATTTGCTTCATGGAAACTGAGATGTAATCCTTCGGATGTGCGCATGGTGAGCGGTGGATTCACGGCGTTTTCCGGGATTATCGTCCGTGTAAGAGTGGGACTGTTCTGTTTAGCAAGCGCATCGATTTCTGAAAATCGGGTGGTATTATAGAGGTGTTCATAACTGTCCCAATCTCCCGGAATCCACCAGCAGGTGTGATCGCCGGTCAACTGAAACTGTGTTTTTTCATCCGTGATGATGACCTCTTTTGCATCTTTCTGCTTTGGAAGTTCGTACCGGAACGCGACGCCATCATCATAGGCTCTGAAAATAATATTCAGAGGACGCTCGGGTGCTTGGGTTTCGATAAGCCGGACAGTCAACTGATTATAATGATTGGACACCTTTCTCTGCTCTCCCCATACCATGTCCCAGGTTTCATTTTTGGATTTTAATTGACTGCCAAGGATTTTGAAACCATCCTTTAGAGGTGCCTGATTTTTAAATTCAAATCCAAGTGTAGAGGTATCAATCACAGTCTTGTCCTGATGCTGTACTGTATAAGTGGGTGTACCGTCATCATTGAGTTGGAATGCAATCCTATTATTTCCTGATGGTGATGAAACGCTTGTCTTTGGCGATGTTTCTTGTTTTGAACAACCACTCAAAATCATAACGAATAAAACAATAATTATTAAAAAAGAGTACTTAAGCATCATTTGTTTTTTCTCCAGGTTAAATGATTTTTAACAAAATAACTGGCTTGATTCTATTTGTTTATCATACTAAATATCGAAGAAAATTCCAATGATTTTATCGATGTAGCTCGTATTCACACAGCCTCAGAGTTTGAGAACCATTGAAAATAGGAGAGAGATTGTATTTACTTCATAAAATTAAACTGAAATAGAATCTTATTTCCTTCCACACTATTGCGGATCAGGTCCAATTTGAGAATGTTAAACCGGTCGCTGAGGCCGAAACCGATTTCATGGTAGAGGTCATCGGTTGTGGTGATGGGTGTGTCCAATCCTTTTGCAAGTGCGAGACTCTCATTCGAAAAGTCACTCCAACCCACGCCTGTCCACATCGAGAATTTCAGACCCTTAATAACATTCCACTTGAGTCCGGCATCGTATAAGGCGCTTCCATTAATGCTGTATTCCGCGATACCACTGGCCATGCGGTCTCCAGTGAATGCTTTGTAGCCCACGCCGCGGATGTGGCCGTGATAGTCCATGAAGATTTTACCGCCGAAGTCGACCCATTGCTGGGGTGGGAGCGCGCCGTCTGACCACATGCCGTTCAGATGCAGATAGAGGCGGGTGTGATAGCCCGTTCTGAATGTCCTTGATACATGGGACTGAATAGTTTTGAATGTAAAGTCACCACCCAGTATTTTCTCATCCGCCACGGCTCCAAGCACATCGACCTGCCAGTTATGTGCGTGATAGAGCAGCTTGCCTTCGACACCCCGGTACACGCCTTCCACGATCTGAGGATTGGTGCGAAACCGTTTGTTGTACCGAAAGAGGCTGAATTGAGAATGGCTGATGGCCGAGGTTTCATCCTGATGCACGGCATCCACTTTAAACGCTAAATTGTCTGTCAGCTTCAAACCCAATCCTGCACGGAAGCCCTGCTTATAGTAATAATCGCGATAATCTTCTTTGAACAGAAGTGATGTCCATGAATTCTTTATCGTTGAGATTTGCTGCTTATCCTCCTCAAATCCCAGTGATCGGTACGCGTTCCCCTCCATGAAAAACCGTTTCTGACCGCCGGGGAACCAGAAGAGTCCGGCTTCGCCCTCCCATTCTTTATCCTTGAATCCATACGCTCCGCTCACGGCAATGGAGGTATTTGGAATGAGATCGCGTGCTGAAAATCCATAATGCAGACCGAGACCCTCCACACGATTATAAGTAGCCACATTGCTGATATTCTGCAGAGTGCGTAATTGCCTGCCGCCGATCTTTTCCAGATCCATGCCGGCTGCGTCTTCTGAGAGCAGTTCAGATGTGAACAGCTCCTTATAGAGATCCATGGATTTGATCTGATCTTCAAAGCGGCGGATGAGCGCCTCCTGCTCCTCCATACTCAGGCGATTGTCCGGTCCAGATTCAGGGAAGAGTTCAGCTTCCAGTTCAGCGTTACGAAATAATGCGATCTGCTTTCCTGAATCCGCAAGCGCGGGTTTCTCCTCGCGACCAGGATTGATGAGGTATGCGTTGAAGTCAATTTCCCGGCGGATGTTCAACTTGAAGCCCATGAAATCCACCTCAAACTCCTCTTCCATCTCAACGGGCAGCCAGTAGGTGCCATAAAACAGGGCCTGCTTGGTTTTGATGCGATGGTTATCAGATCCTCTAAATCCGATATTAAAACTCAGAGAGTTTTCAGATTTCTTAGTGGTCACATCTGGTTCAAAAATAGAAGCGGCTTCGTTGAAGATGACATCCGATCCGACCACGGTTTTTTGAGCCGGATCGATGTAAAACGAACCGGTCATGCCGGGTGTTTTCGGATCTTTGGTTTTTACGTCCACGATCCAGACTCGGTTATCTTCGAACACAATTTCGCCGGTTCTTTTATAATCATACAAAGAATCTGCGCCGACCGAGAAGGGATAAAGCGGCCAGTATGGATCTTCTGTATCCGCTTTTTCAGCTTCCTCCATGCCGATACTGGACGGATCGTGAATGAAACGGAATGGATTGGGAAGGGGAAGCCAGTCCTTCAGGATCTCGGTAGTGTCATTATCTTGCCCATGCACACGCAACGCGTGAATCGCGAGACGGAGTGAATCGGGTTTGGTCCAGAATCCATTGAAATAGTATTCTTCCAGATAGGGAATCATCGAAACATCAAACGCTTTGAAATCGAAATACATATGGGCCTTGGTGTGTCCTTCGAATGCGACCGAGTCAATGACGTCATACACTTCCTGAGATTTGATCTGCACATCCCGGATGAGTTGCATGAATTGCGGATTGGAATCGGCATGGAGAGAAGTGGCTCCAATTACGAGACAGGATAAAGTAATGATCCAAACTCTGGATTTGAAATGCATGTGATTGTTCCTATTCTATGTTCCGGGATTTATAGTATGTAACGGTAAAAATGGTGGAATGGTTTCTGACTGAATGATGAATTATGAATTTTGAATGATGAATTATTAAGAAGCTGAACTAATTGAATCGTTCGGATTCCGCATGTATCCAATTCAGGATGAGTTGATCGAGTTTTTTGTGGAAGTGTTTGCCTGAGCCACGGGGGATGAGGATGGAGCGTTCGCCGATGGGCATGTCATACCCGCGCAATTCAGGATTAAGATCTTTGATTTCTTTGAAATTGGTACCCGCTGCGAGAGCGATTAATTTAGTGGGGATTACATGATCCAAATACACATTCACGCGTTCTGCTCGATAAATCGGATAGGCTTCATTGCGAGACACATTGAATCCATATTCCCCTGGATTTGAGAGAATCTGTTTCATGACCACAATCCGCAAAATAAAGCGCTGGGTTTCAAGGGGCAGATAGAGGTGATAAAAGTCGAACACGCCCTGTTTTTCGATTTCATCCATGAGACCATTTTCACCCATATTGTAACCGGCTGCGGCGAGCGTCCATGAGTCGAGTGTATCCTCCAGCGATTTTAAATATACGGCAGCTGCTTCCGTGGCCCGGAAGATGTTCCGTCGCTCATCCACAGAGCTGTTGATTTCCAGCCCATACTTCCGGCCTGTTGATTCGGTGAATTGCCAGAATCCCATCGCACCTTTGCTCGATCCGGCATGAGGTCGGAGTGCGCTTTCCACAACCGCGATATATTTCAGGTCATCCGGTAGGTCGTGATTCCTAAGAATCTTTTCAATGATGGGCATGTAACGAGGCATGCGCTTGAGATAGAGAAGGATTTGTGGTCGATCCCATAGAATCAGCATAAACTCTTTTTCAAACCGCTCCCTAACTTCTAGATTTTTCAATGGGACCGGTTCTTTACAAAAATCCAATTTCTTAATATCCCGTAAAGATTCGAGAAGTGAGTTCTCCTGAGTGTGGAGTGGAAGTCCATTCAGAGTCAGGAAGAATATTGCGATTTTAATCCATCGTATCATTGAAATTTCCGTAAATGTTTTAATAATGTGTCGAAATCGGATTGCAATGTCAAATGAAAAAGCGGGTCCTTCGTCCCGACAGAGCCTGGACTCCCCGATATAAGCCGGGACAGGCAAGATGACAAAAAGGGAGGGGATGATATATCACAAGATTTTCTCGACTCAGGTGTTTCAAGATAAAGTAAAAAAGGTGCTATGTTGAATTGAGTGGGTAGCTTAAATACAATGTGCCACAGATTAACACGGATGAAGCACAGATAAAATGAAATGATTTGAAAAAAATGGCCGCTATGATCTGATCCGTTTCTCAGTATATATTAT